>NZ_JBSFXG010000010.1:0-248954 GCF_053595235.1 Streptomyces sp. NPDC002520
CAACGCCGACTGGAACGCATCCCGGAACATCTTGCACCTGTACCGGATCGGCCACGCCATCGTGGAGGTCCCGGCCGCCGGAAGGCGCGGTCGTAGGGCGGTTAAAACCGTCAAACCTGTCACCGCAAGGTAGACGGGAATCCCCTTCCTGAGCTTGCGAAGGGAGGGGAGAACTTCAAGTCTCGTAGTAGTTTGAACGATCGAGGACGGCCTGGCCGAAGTGGTGAGGGAGGTGCCAGGTGACAGGCGGTAAGGACGACCGGGGGGAGGCCCCGCGGCGGGCGCGGGGTGAGCTGGAAGCAGAGGTGCTGGCTGCCTTGTGGTCGGCGGGCGGTCCGGTGCCCGCGGCTGCGGTCCAGGAACAGGTGCCCGGGGCCGCGTATACGACGGTGCTGACGATCCTGACGCGGCTGTGCGACAAGGGAATGGTGACCCGGCAGCGGGAGGGGCGCAGCCATGTCTATGCGCCCGTGGATGATCAGGCCGGGCATGCGGCTGCGGGGATGCACTCACTGCTGGACGAGGGTGGGGACCGTGCGGCGGTGCTGGCCCGGTTCGTGTCGGATCTGTCGACGGAGGACGAGCAGCTGCTGGAACAGTTGTTGCACGGCGACTTTCCTGACCGGGGCTGAGGCGTGTTGGGGCTGTCCGAGGCCGTCGTGCAAGCCCACGCCACCGCCACGCAGCTGCGCACGCGCTGCCCGCTCTTCTCGGGACCTCGTCACATGGAACCCTGACAGTTGGGCATGAGTGCCGGCCTTCCGGGCCGTGTCAGCTGTGAGCGGACGGCGTCTGCTCTGGCCGGCGTGCCGCTGCAGCACGGCTCATGAATCGCCGCGCCGGCGGTGTTCGCCGTAACACCGGGAGGCCCGTGGCTGTCGGCGCTGGTTCTGGGGCGTCGTCCGATGGGATTTGGCGGGTTCGTGGCGGATGAGTGCGGCCCCGCCAGAAGGACTGGGGGTCGTGGTGGGTCGTGGTCGGGGAAAACCGCGAGAGGGTTCTTCACTCGTCAGCAGGCGGCGGCTCCGGGCAAGCTCCGGCATCAGCCGGTGATCGTGACGTGCGTCGCAGGCCGGGCGCTGATCAACGGGTACGACCCACGGCGTCCGAAACGCGGCCATCCCCCGCACGCCTCGTGGCGGGTTCGTCCCTTCCCGCAGCCCCGGACGGTCGGGCTCTTCGTCGTGGACGGAGGAGAGACGGGACGCGCCGGGCACGTCAGTGCTCGGCGCGTGTCCTTTTCGGGCGGTGGTTACCGGGCGTGCTGCGTGGCCGCACGCGGCTCGGCGGTCAGCAGCGGGTGCAGCGCGCCCCGGTTCAGGGCCGCGACCAGTGGCGTGGCCCAGCGGCGCAGCGCGAGGCTGGTGAGGTAGGCGACGGGGAGGGCGAGGATCGCGGAACCGAGGACGTCGTGCGGGTAATGGTCGCCGACGTAGATCCGGGAGAAGCCCTCCACCACGGCGAACACCGCGGCGATCGCGCTCAGGCGGCGATCCAGCAGGAACAGGGCGGCCACGGTCGCGGCGGCCACGGTGGCGTGCCCGCTGGGGAAGGCGTAGTCGGACGGCGCCGGGCAGGAGTCGACCAGATATGCGTGAGGCATCGACCGGCAGGGTCGCGCCTCGGCCACGATCTTCTTGACCACCTCGGCAGCCGCGAAGGCGACGACGACCGCGACCGGCGCGGCCAGGGCGACGGTCATCGCCTCGGTACCGCGGCGACGGGCGTTCCACCAGCCCATCACCATGAGCACCGCGAACACACCCAGGCCGAGGTTGGTCCACACCTCCATGGGCGTGTTGAGCCACTTGGTGTCGTGGGCGAAGTCCGTGATGGAGGTGAACAAAGAGCCGTCGATACCGGACCCGTCGAAGGCCAGTTGCGCGGTGGCGGCCGCGGTCATGGGCACGTCCTTCCGTGTCAGTGAGGCGGCGCGGAGCTGCCCGGCGTCGCCGGCCAGTCCCCATGCCCGCGATGGCACGCTGGGTGACATCACGGTGAACCGGTGGTGGCCGTCCATTCAATCTACTACATGTAGTAGAAATTCGTTTGCGGCCCAGGCGGACTGCTCGCCGGATGAAGCCCCCTCACCCCGATCGCCGCACTCCTTGCCACCGTCGCCCTGTGTCCGGCCAGAGTGCGCGGCCAGTTCTGCTGCGCCGGACACCTGTCCACACAGTGGGGGTCGCCGGTCAGCCTCCAGTAGGGCGGCGTCGTAGCAGAGAGAGCGCGGGGCCGAGGGCGAGGATGGCGGCGAGGACGGCGTAGCCGTGGGTGAGGGTGGTGAGGGACGCAACCGTAGCGACGAGCAACGGCCCTCCCGCGTCGCCGAGTTCGCGTCCGAGTTCGGCAGCACCCATCGTCTGCCCGAGACGCTCGGCAGGAGTGCTCGAGGCCAGGGCGGCAAAGCCGAGCGGGGTGATCAGCCCGGTTCCGGCGCCGATCAGCGCGGCCCCCAGGAGGATGCCGGTAAGCCCCGGCAGCATGGCGCACCCCGAACCGGCGGCGGTGAGAAGCAGCCCTGCCGTGATGCCTGTACGGGTCGTGAGCCGGCCTTGGTCCAGTGCCCGTCCGGCCTTCGGCTGGACCACGGCCGCGCAGGCGGCCAGCACCGACACGGCGGCACCGGTGGCGATCGTGCCCAGACCGGCTGCCCGCCCGGACACGGGCAGGAAGCCCACCCCGACCGACAGGGCGGCGGTTGCCGCGGCCAATGCCGAGGTTGGGGCGAGGAACGCCGGGTCGGCCAGTCGTCGGGCCAGGTCCAGCACCGTCTGCCGGGCCTTGGGCAGCGGCGGTACGACCGGGACGGCGAGCAGGGCCCACACGGCGACCGTCGCACCGAGCACGGCCAGCACGACGAACAGCAGCCGCAGGCCGCCGGCCCACACCAGCACTCCGCCCAGGAGCGGGCCGAGGGTGTAGCCGATCGACTTGTAGAAGCCGTAACTGCCGAACGCCCGGCCGTGTTTGGCGGCCGGGTTGAGCCGGGCGACCAGTGCGGAGGCGGACGGGGAGAACGCGGAGGCCGCGGCGCCCTGGCCGAGCCGTGCGGCCCACAGCCAGCCGGGGCTGTCGGCGACGACGTACAGGGCGGATGCGGCGGCGAAGGCGACGAGTCCGCCGAGCAGGACCGGGCGCGCGCCGATCCGGTCGGCGAGCGTCCCGAAGACCGGCTTGAGCAGTACCTCGGCGCCGTCGTACAGGGCGAGCAGACCGCCGAGCACCAGCAGTGAGGTGACCGCGCCCTTGGCGTGGCCGCCGAGATTGGCGGCGATCCCGTGCGCACCGAAAGCGGTGGTGAACCCGGCGGCGTACAGCGGCCACATGTGGCGGGCCGGAGCCGTCTGCCCCGTCGGCGCCGTGCTCACTGTTCCGACTCCGGGGCCTGGTGCAGCGCGGCGAAGACGCGCTCCGCGTAGTCCTCGCAGACGGCCACGCACTGCTTGAGCCGCTCGCCGGCCTCGGCCGCCTCCGGGGTCCCGAACACGTCGCGTGCCGTCAGGTCACGGTGCCAGCGTCGCAGCCGCTCCAGCGACTGCTCCTCTTCCTCCAGCTCGGCCAGCGTGAACTTGGCGATGCGGATCTCCTTGGCGATCTCCGCCTCGAACTTGCCGCAGTCGGCGAGGAACTCCGCCCAGTCCGCGGACCGGGCGGCGCCGAACATCTCCTGAAGGCGGACGGCGTCCTGGGGGTCGCGCCCGGACGCGCTCAGCGTCACGACCTGGCCGTCGGCCTGCTCGGTCAGCGTGACCGCCCGCGCGATGCCCTCGGCGAAGACGGGCACATCGGGCATGGCCCAGATGCCCTGGCCGAGCGAGAGCGCGCCGATCCTGCGCAGTTCCCGCCAGACGCCCACCCGGTGCCGTGACGGCTGTGCAGGGAGTTTGATCAGGAGGATGAGCCAGCAGCTCTCTATGCTCGACACATTCTGAAATGTATCAGGCGTTACATCGTGGGACGGCCGCGCGGGTGAACGCTGAAGGCGTCCGTCGGCCCGGGCGGAGATGCCCGGGCGGCCGAGGCGGCCCAGGCGGCCGAGGCGGCGCAGTATTCGTGCGGCCAGGCCACGCGACCGGGCCTTGGTGCGTTGCCGGGCGCGGGAGTTCTGGGAGGCGGCCAGGTGGACGAAGAGATCCTCGTAGGTGTCGACGATGCGCGCGGGGTCGCAGCGATGGGCGGCCCGGCGGGCGGCACGGCCCATGCGGCGGCGGGCTCGTCGTCGATCAGCTCCCTGTCTGGCCGAAGACTCCGCTCCGGCATCTGCGACCAGCACGGATGCCTGTCGTCGGCTCCGTGGCCTCGACGCGGGAGGGGTGATCAGTCCGACGCGCGCCGGCGGCGCACTGCGGCGCGGGCCACGAGCGCGAGAATCAGCACGCCCAGGGCGATGAGGAGATAGGTCGAGTAGCGGTTGACCTCGGTGTAGATGGTGGTGATGTGGTTCCCGGCGAGATAACCGACGCCCGCCCACAGCCCGACCCACAGCGCCGCCCCGAGGGCATTGAAGGCGACGAAGCGGGGCCAGGGCATCTCGGCGGCGCCGGCGACGATGCCGTTGACCTGGCGCAGCCCCTCGATGAAGCGCGCGACGGTGACGACCTTCCCGCCATGGCGGGTGAAGAATTTCTCGGCCTTCTCGTACCGTTCGGGCGGGAGGAAGACGTACTTGCCGTAGCGCCGCACCAGGGCGTGTCCGCCGGTGCGGCCGATGAGGTAGCCGACGTTGTCGCCGAGGATGGCGGCGAAGAAGCCGAGGGCGATGACGGCGACGATGTTGAGCTGCCCGGCCCCCGCGTACACGGCCGCGGCGATCAGGATCGTCTCGCCGGGGGCGGGGACGCCGAAGTCCTCCAGGAAGATCAGGCCGCCTACGGCCCAGTAGCCCCAGTGGTCCAGGATCGGTGCGATGTCACCGAGAACCCCGGGCAACGGTGGTGAACTCATGCGGATCTCGGTCCTTCCGCAACATGGCGAGTCCGGTGGTCATGTGTTTCGGACCGGGCCGCGCCGGGGTGGTCGTGTTCAGGGTATTGCTCGACAGGCGGCCCGTCTGACGGCGCCAGCGGTGGCGAGCTGACGGTGTGGGCGCGGCAAGGCCGGGAACGGCTGCCTCTCCCGGCCGCGCCCCGCAAGCTCCGGGCGGCCGGTTTCATCCGGTCAGGGCGACGAGCCGATACGCCACGTAGGCGGCAGCCGGTCCGAGTGCCAGGAGGGTGGCGGCCGTCAGCCCTCCGCGGGTCGCAAGCCTCTCGCGCGCCTTGTCGGAGACGACGGCGGCGACCCCGAGCAGCATGACGGACGGCAGTATCAGTTCGACGCCCAGATCCAGCAGGATCGCGGCGTCGAAGGCGGCGGTGTGAGAGATCGAGGGGATCATCCGACGTTCTCCGGGTCGGGAGTGGACTGGGTGGCCATACCGTAAGCTACTACATGATGTAGAAAGTGAAGTCATGTCCGTGGCGGCTACAGCTCCCCGCCGACGTGTGGACGTTCTGCCTCGCCCGCGCATGGGCGGCGTGGTAGGTCGGCGGGGAGAAGCGGGGAAGGAACCCGGAAACCATGTCCCTGGGATCACTGTGTCCAGGCAGCGGCGCGAGGCAGCCGCGGTGAACGCCACCTGGCTGCTGTCCACTTACGGCGCGTTCGGGGTCCTGCTCTGCGTCTTCGCCGAGACGGGGCTGCCGGTGGTCGGCTTCCTTCTGCCGGGTGACACCTTGCTGGTCCCGGCCGGGCTGTTGTGCGCTTCCACCGCCCGTAGCGGTCCTCATCTGCCGTTGCTGTCGGTCTTGTTGTGCGCCGCGGCGGGCACCGTCGTCGGCGCCCAGGTCGGGTTCTGGACCGGACGGCGAGCAGGCCGTGCCGCTCTCGCCCGGCTCGGCAACCCGCGCCTTCGCGCAGGTGTGGAGCGAGCGGAACTGCTGCTGTCCCGCTACGGCCATGCGAAGGCGGTGGTGCTGGGACGGTTCATACCGGTAGTGCGCACCGTCCTCAATCCGGTGGCCGGGGCACTTGGGGTCCCGGCGCGAACCTTCGTCCTCTGGCAGGTGATCGGCGGCCTGGTCTGGTCGCAATCGCTCGTACTCGGCGGCTTCTGGCTGGGCGACTCGGTACGTCATCCGGACGCCTACCTCGTGCCCGCGGCGGCCGCGGTTGTCGTCGTCTCCCTGGCCCCTGTGGCACTGGAAGTGCTGCGTGTGCGCCGCACGAATCGCGCCGACCGTGATTCCGGCACCTGATGAACCTCGGCATCGGGTTCGACCGGGGTGGTGCCGGCCTGCGCTGCCGGTGACCTGGGGCTGCTGACGAATCCGCCGGCGGGCTGGCTCGGTGCGGCAGCCGGTCTGCAATCCGCGGTGGGCGTATCGGGTGTGATCGCTCTGGGCGCAGGGCTGCCCGGCGGTGCGGATGTGGCCGGCGAGAGGGCCGGGGACCTTGTGATCGGCGGGGGTCCGTGACGGAGAATGCCTCCATGATCGAAGGCATCCACACCGAGAACGCCCCGTTCGTACGCTTCTCCGACGGCACCGAGCCTCCGTTGTCCCAGGCAATCAGGACCGGTGATCTCATCTTCACCTCCGGTCAGGGGCCACTCGACCCTGTTACGCACGAGATACCGACCGACTTCGAGGACCAGGTGCGGCAGGTTCTGCTCAACCTCGTCGCGGTCTTCGTGGCAGCCGGCAGCAGCAAGGACCTGATCGTCAAGTGCACCTGCTATCTCGGTGACCGTGGGCACTTTGCCGCCTTCAACCGCGTGTACGGGGAGTTCTTCGCCGACTGCTCTCCGCTGCCCGCCCGGACCACGGTCGTTACACAGCTCGTGCGCGATGGCGTGCTCGTCGAGATCGACGGCGTTGCTGCAGTGACCGCGACGGGACGGTAAACGGCCGTGCAGGCCAAGCGTCTTCACGGTTGCGTCGTGGCCTGTCTGCGGTAGTGGGCGGTGCGGGCGGGCTTGGTGGCGTCGTCGCCGGCCGGGCCAGTGCAGGCGGTGTGCGGCGTCGTGGACGGGCCGGGCGCCCGGCGCGGTGAGCAGGTGCTGCTGTTGCGGCGGCGTAGAGGTGATGGCGGGTGGGTAAGGGGACGTCCTTCGCGGCGCGGTGCAGCGGGGCGGTGGGGATCAGCGAGGCGGTGAAAGCGGCGGCGAGTGTGGTGGGCGTGCCGCAAGAGAAGCGCGCCCGGCAGTGTGGTTCGCCCGGGTATCCGGCCCAGACCTGCCAGGTCGGCCCATTGGGACCGGTGCTGGCGTACCGGTGGCGCACGCTGCCGAGGCCCTCCACTGCGAGGAAGGCCCGTGTGCCCTCCGTTTTGATGCTGTGCCACCAGCCGTGGGCGAGAGCGGCGTGTACGCCTCGTGCGGCGCGGTCGCAGGGCGACTGCGTCCCTGTGAAGGCGCGGAAGGGAAGAGGGACATTCACCCGTGCGGGAGGCTCGTGCGCCGAACGGGACGTATGTGGGAGGCAGGGGTGGGGCGTAGGGAAAGCCCCTGCCTCCCACGGGACGGGCCGACGGCGCCGGAAGGCCGACGGCCCGCGTCCGTCGGTTCACGCCCTCGCGGGCCGAGCACCCGCTTCAACGAGGGCTGGATCCGCGATGACGTTCATGCCGAGTCGGATCAGGTACCGAAGCGTCGTTGCCGGCGGTGGAATCCTTCCAGGGCGACATCGAAGTCGGCGCGGGAGAAGTCCGGCCACAGGGTGGACACGAAGCACAGTTCGGCGTACACGGTCTGCCAGGGCATGAACGTGGACAGACGTTGTTCCCCGGACGTGCGGATGACCAGGTCGGGGTCGGGCAGTCCGGCGGTGTAGAGGCAGCCGGCGATGTCGTCGGAGGTCAGGGTGGAAGGAAGGGTGTGAAGGCCGCCCTGCCGCTGGTGGTGAGCGAGCAGCGCCCGGACGGCGTCGGTGATTTCCTCCCGGCCGCCGTAGCCCACCGCGACGTTGACGGTGCGGTGCGCGATATGAGCTGTGCGCTCGCGGATCTGTAGCAGTTCGTCCTCGATCTGCGCGGGAAGCCGGTGCAGGCTGCCGATCGGGCGGATCCGCCACTGTCCTTCGTCGGCGAGCCGGCTGAGGGTGCGGACGATCGTGTGCAGGGCGTCGGCCAGGACGGCGGAATCCCTTCGCTCCACGTTGTCGGCGGAGGCACCCATGAGAGTCACGACGTCGAGATTCTCCTCCACGCACCAGGACAGGAACTGCAGCACCTTCGCCGCGCCCGCCCGGTAACCCTCCTGGGCGGGCAGATGCCGGCGGGCGGCCCAGCGGCGGTTGCCGTCCAGGATCGCCGCCACGTGCCGTAGTGTCCGCGGGCCCGCTTCCGGTGCCGGTGTCGGCCCGACGTCCGTGGTCACCACAGAGGTGACCTGCTCCGCGGTCTGCCGAAGGGGATAGGTGCTCACCGTCCTGCTCCACGGGTAACCAGGTTCAAGGCGTAGTCGGGGTCGCGGACGCCGGGGACGTACGGTACGAGTTCGACGTCCCAGTCGGTTTCTCCCGCTAGATGGGGCAATACCTGTTCGACGATGCGGTCGTAGGCGAGGCACTCGCAGCGGGCGCAGTCCAGGTCGGCCGGCCTGCCCAGCGCGGTGCCGGCCCCGTGGCGGACCGCGGTGTGGATCGACTGCATGGTCGAGTCCTCGGTGAGCTGGCCGATACGGCTCTCTTCATTGGCTTCGTAGTTGGCGGCGCTCATCACGCACGCCGAATAGCCGCCGTCGGCATCGAAGCTCAGACGGTGTCGTGACGAGAGGCACCGGTCGAGGACGGGGATCGGGGTGAGCTTGCCTGAGCGGATGACTCGCTCGGTGGCGGTGTAGCGGCGGGAGGCGTGCGGGACATCGACCACGAACGTGTCGTCGGTCAACTCCTCGGCCCACGCCAGGTCTTCGGTGATCTGCCGCTGCTCGTCGGGAGTGAACGCCGAGGTGACCACGCCGTAGGTCTCCTGGTGCAGCGTCGCCCAGTCGACACCCAGGTCGGCCGCCATGCGGGCGAAGTCGCGGATCTGCGTGTGGTTGGCCCGCTGGATGACCATGGAGACGCCGATCAGCGGCCCGGCGTCGGAACGTTTCTTCACCAGGCCGCGCACCGCATTGATCCGGGACTTGAGGCCGGTCGCCGTATGGGTGGCGCGGAACGCGTCCTCCGTGGTGGCGTCCAGACTGATGCGGACGCTGACCGCGCTGGCCAGCGTGGCCTCCTGCACCGCAGGTCGCATCAGCGGCAGCCCGGCGGTGTACATGTGCACCTTCATGCCGAGATCGGCGATGCCGTGCATGAGTCGTGGCGCGTCCGGCACCAGTAGGGGCTCACCCGATCCGGACAGTCCTACCAGGCGGAAGGTGTCGGGGTAGGCCGCCTTCAGCTCCGCCAGCCGGGCAAGAGTGACGTCGACGTTCTGGTGCAGGTGCAGGCCCTGTCGGTAGCGCTTCGTGGCGGTGAAGCACATCGGACAGTCGTCCGTGCAGGCGTTGGTGACGTCCAGGAAGACCAGGTAGGGAGAGGCGAGTCCGGTGCGGACCAAACGGTCGATGTACCACCGGGGGTTGAAATCGGCGAACTCGGTGATGATCGAGGCGCACGGGACGGTCAGGGCCGCCCCGTCACTGCCGCGAGTGACCGTCATCGCGGTATAGCGATGCCACCACTGCTTGCCGACGAAGGCTTGATCACGAGGGGGTTGCGACACAGTGGTGACAGGAGACATGGCTCCTCCTTGCTCGCTGACATCGGACTGGCGTGTTTCCACACGGCCATGTCGGTAGGTATGTGGTTTCTCACCACCCATGTGATGAGAGTCATATGATTACCTATCAGAGGTTGAAAACGTAAGGGTTTTGCAATGTCTGAGCGTGCGGCTCGTCCGGTCAGCTTTTCCTCATCTGGATGTCCAGAGCCACGTGACACACCCTTGCTGAACGCGGCGGCCCGCTCTTCGGCGAGCCGTCTTCACTCTGGAGGGGCGACCAGCGAGTTGCCCCTCCAGAACCGGTCGACTGCCTCCGCCCGGGGACTTCCAGGCCGGAGGCCGGCATTGCCGTGGCCGGCGGAGTGCACCAGGGGCCGGACCGCGGGTTGGGGTGGGGGCGGGATGTCATTCGGCGATGTCCTTCACCGGTACGCCTCCGGGGTCCGGTACATGACGCCGAGTCAGAGGACCGGGACGCTGCTCCAGGGCCGGACGGCCTCGATCGCAGCCGCGACGCGGAACGCCGTGGTGTCGTCGTAGGTGCGCCCGACGACTTGCACCCCCGTCGGCACTCCGGTCGAGGCGAAACCCGACGGCACGCTCAGCACCGGGCAGCGGCTGGCGATGTTGAAGACCGTGGTCATCGCGGATTCCAGGTAGAAGTCCAGCTCGACGCCGTTGATCACGACCTTGGTCGAAAGGTAGTCGTCGTCCGCGCTGAGCGCCGGGACGGCGGTGGTCGGGCAGAGGAGTACGTCGTAGCGGTCCAGCAGGGCGCCCAGCGTCGTCTGCACAGCGGCCTCGATCTCAAGACCCTGCAGGACGCTGCCGGGCTCGCTGACGGCTTCGGCGGCCCGCCGGGCGAAGTCGAGCGCGTACGTGGTGAGCTGGTCGCCGTGCTCGGCGGCGACCGATCCGATGTAGGGGCCGAAGATTGAACCGAAGTGGATCATCGCTGCCCGCATCACGTCCGCCCGCATGATGGGGACCTCGACCTCCTCGACGACGGCCCCGGCCGCGCGCAGCGACTCCGCGACCGCGCGGGTGTTGGCCTCGACCTCGGGGTCGACCGGCCAGTCCCCGAGGGTGACCGAAAGCGCCACCCGCAGGCCCTCGGCGCTCTCGAACCGCTCGGGAAGGACGAGTTTGGGCCGCAGCGAGACCGCGTCGAGTGGGTGAGGCCCCGCGATGACGTTCTCCAGCAGGGCGCAGTCGCTGACG
The DNA here is from genome assembly GCF_053595235.1 of Streptomyces sp. NPDC002520. Taxonomy (NCBI): domain Bacteria; kingdom Bacillati; phylum Actinomycetota; class Actinomycetes; order Kitasatosporales; family Streptomycetaceae; genus Streptomyces; species Streptomyces sp. NPDC002520. The sequence continues at coordinate 10,918 of NZ_JBSFXG010000010.1, forward strand.
GTGCGCGCCATGGGACCGTCGTGGCAGTACGTGTCGAGGTTGAACGGCGTCATCGCCGGCACGCGTCCGTACGGCGGTTTGAAACCGACCGTGCCCGTGTTCGAGGCGGGGATGCGGATGGAGCCGCCGATGTCGGAGCCGGTCGCGAGCGTCGTCTCACCGGCCGCGAGTGCGGCGCCCGCGCCGCCCGAGGAGCCGCCCGGAGTGAACTGCGGGTTCCACGGGTTGCGGGTGACACCCCACAGCCGTGACTGCGTGTACCCCGCACAGCTGAACTCCGGGGTCGTGGTCCGCGCGTGCACGATGCCGCCGGCGGCCTGGACCCGCTCGATGACCGGGTGTGTCTGCTCGGCGATCTCGTCCTGGAACGCCAGGGATCCGTCCGTGCTGCGACGGCCCGCGATGGGCTGCTCCTCCTTCGTCGCGACGGCGAGACCCTCCAGAGCGCGGGGCGCCTCGCCCTTGCCCGCATAGCGTGCCTCGGCCTCACGGGCGGCGGCGAGCGCCTCCTCGAAGGTCCGCTCGGCGAGGGCGTTGACTTTTGGCTCGACGGCTTCGGCGCGCGCGATGACCGCGGTCATCAGCTCGACCGGTGACAGGGAGCGGTCGCGGAACCGGCGCAGGGCCTCGGTGGCGGGCAGGTAGGCGAGGTCGGTGAGGTCGGTCATGTGACGGTCCTTTGGGATGAGTCAGAAGAGTCAGGCAAGCGCGCGGCGGCCCGCGGAGATGCGGGCCGGATCCCATCCGGGCCGCGGTACGGAGTCGAGCAGGAGGCGGGTGTAGGGATGCTCGGGGCTGGTCAGGACGGCTGTCGTGGGGCCGGATTCGACGATCTTTCCGGCCCTGAGCACGACCACCTCGTCGGTGATGTGCCGGACGACCGCGAGGTCGTGGCTGACGAAGAGGAAGCCGATGCCCTCGTCCCGCCGGATGCCGGCGAGCAGGTCGAGGATCTGCGCCTGGATGGAGACGTCGAGAGCGGCGACGGCCTCGTCGAGGATGAGCACCTGTGGCCGGGCCGCCAACGCCCGGGCGATCGCCACACGTTGACGCTGCCCGCCGGACAGCTGGCGGGGCAGCGCCGCGGCCTCGCGCTCTCCCAGTCCGACCTGGTCGAGGAGTTCGGCGACCCGCCTGCGCCGCGCAGGCGCGTCCAGCGGGAAGTGCAGGCGCAGAACCTCCTCGATGCACGCGCTCACGCTGATGCGCGGGTCGAGGGACAGGTACGGGTCCTGGAACACCATCTGGACCTCGCGGGCGCGGGCCAGACGCTCGGCGCGGCCGCGGGCGCGTGTCGAACGGTCGCGTCCGCCCAGGCGGACGGTGCCGGCATCGGGTGTCTCGAGGCCGACGAGCATGCGCGCCGTAGTGGTCTTGCCGCAGCCGGACTCCCCGACGATGCCGAGCGAGCCCCCCGGCGGCAGGGTGAAGGAGACACCGTCGACGGCCGCGTGGCCGCCGAACTCCTTGCGCAGTCCTTCCACCACGAGACCGGACGCGCCGCTGTCTTCTCTCACGGCAGTCACAACGGGATCCCTTCTTCGGCGCGCAGGCAGGCGGCCAGGCCCTCGCCGCCGTACTGCTGCAGGACGGGCTTCTCGGCCGAGCAGCGCTCCTGCGCGTGCGCGCAGCGCGCGGCGAACGCGCAGCCGGGCGGCGACTCGGTGAGCGAGACCGGGCGGCCGGGGATGGGCCGCGGTGGCGCCGCGTCGGGTTCGACGCGGGGTGTGCAGGCGAGGAGGCCGGCCGTGTACGGGTGGCGCGGGTGTTCGAACAGGTCGCCTGCGGCCTGCATCTCGACGATTCGTCCCGCGTACATGACGTAGACGCGATCGCAGATGGCCGAGGCCAGTTCCAGGTCGTGGGTGACGAAGAGCATCCCCGTGCCGCGCTCGGCCTGCAGGCGGGTGAGGATCGCGATGACCTCGGCCTGGGTCGTGACGTCCAGCGCGGTCGTCGGCTCGTCGGCGACGAGCAGTGAGGGCCGGCTCGCGAGTGCGGCCGCGATGACGACCCGCTGGAGCATGCCTCCGGAGAACTGGTGCGGGTGGCGTCGCAACGCCCCTCGCGGGTCGCGGATGCCCACGGCGTCGAGGAGTTCCTCGGCACGGCCCGTCGCCGCCGCCGCGGGCACGCCGGCGGCGCGCATTGCCTCGGTGAGGAAGTCGCCCACGCGCCGCATCGGATTGATCGAGGCACGCGGGTCCTGGAAGATCATCGAGACCTGACGGCTCCTCAGTTCCTTGAGTCCGCCCCGGTCCAGCGTCAGTACGTCACGGCCCGCCACACGGACCTCGCCGTCCGTCCGCGCCCTTTCGGGCAGCAGCCCGAGCACGCTGCGGCACGCGACCGACTTGCCCGAACCGGATTCACCGACCAGACCGACGGTCTCGCCCGCCGCGACGCGCAGTGACACACCGTCCAGGATCGGCCGGGCCGCGCGCCCCTCAGGCAGCCGCACGGTGAGGTCGTCGATCTCGAGAAGAGTCTGCTGCACAGTCATCCGCCTCACCGTTCCCGCTTCGCGACCCGGTCGGCGATGCCCTCGCCGACGATGCTGAACGCCACGACGGCGAGCACGATGCACACGCAAGGCGCGAGCGCGGGAAGCATCGCGCCCTGCAACAGCGCGCCCTCACCCTCGTTGATCATCGCGCCCCAGTCGGCGGTCGGCGGCTGTACCCCGAAGCCGAGGAAGGAGAGCGCCGCGAGGTCCATCAGGGCGTACCCGAAGTTGATCGCCGACTGGGCGAGCACCGTCGGCGCGATGTTGGGCAGCAGGTGCCGGACGCAGATCGTCCAGCCCGACCAGCCCTGGACGAGGTACGACTCGATGTACGGACGGGCCTTCTCCTGCTGGGCGATGCTGCGCACCAGGCGGCCTACGTAGGGCGTGTACGCGACCGCCATGGCGATGACGGGCGCGGTCATGCCCGGTCCGGTGACCGCCACGAACATGATCGCCACAAGCAGGCCCGGGAAGGAGAACACCAGGTCCATCGACCGGGAGAGGACCGCGTCCACCCAGCCGCCGCGCCAGGCGGCCACGACGCCCACCAGAATGCCCAGCAGGGTCGACAACGCGACGACCACGAGCGGTCCGAGCAGCCCGGAGCGCGCGCCGTACAGCAGGCGCGACAGCACGTCGCGGCCCGACTGGTCGGCACCCAGGAGGTGGTCGGCGCTGCTCCCGGCCAAGGTGGCCTGAAGGTCGAGGGCGTCGGGGTCGTACGGCGCGAGCAGCGACGCGAACAGGGCGACGGCCACCAGCACGGCCAGCAGCAGGACAGCCGCGGTGAACAGCGGCCCCTGCCCGAACACCCGCAGGCGGCGCAGACCGGGACGCCTGCGCAGGTCGGTGACGTTGGCTGCGGTGGTCATGAGGCACCTCGCCGGGTGAGGGTCAGCCGGGGGTCGATGAGCGGCGTGACGAGGTCCACAACCAGGTTCACCAGCACGAACGCCGCCACGGTGATCAGCGTGATCGCCTGCACCACGGGGAAGTCCTTGACCGTCACCGACTGCACGAGCAGTGAGCCGACCCCGGACACGTTGAAGGCGGTCTCCACGATCGAGGTGCTCACCAGGAGCCCTGCGAGCATCGAGCCGCCGACGGTGACGATCGGTCCGAGCGCGTTGCGCAGCACGTGCCGGCGCACCACGTCGCCCTCGCCGACACCGCGGGAACGCGCCACCTCCACGTGCTCCCGTCCCAGTTGATCGAGCATCGAGGAGCGGGTCACCCGGGCCAGCAGCCCGGCGAGGGTGACCGCGAGGGCGAAAGCGGGCAGGGTCAGGTGGTAGAGCCGGTCCGCGAAGCCGGTGCCGCCGTCGCCGGGCCCGGGGAACCAGCCCAACTGCACCGAGAACACCGAGACAAGCACGATGGCGCTGACGAACGGCGGGGTCGCCGTGGCCACGCCGGTGCACAGGAGCACCACGCGGTCGACCGCCCCGGGGCGCAGCGCGGCGAGGATGCCCGCGAGCACGCCGCCGAGGCAGACCAGGACGGCCGAGTAGCCGATGAGCAGGGCCGTGCTCGACAGGCGCGAGCCGATCAGGGACCCGACGTCGTTCCGGAACTGGACGGAGCGCCCGAAGTCGCCGTGGAGCACATTGCCGACCCACTTCAGGTACTGGGTGAAGAACGGGTCGTCGAGGTGGTACTGGGCGCGGATCGCGGCCTTGGTCTCCGGTGACACCGGGTGGCCCTTGAGAAGGAAGGACACAGGATCCCCGGGGGCCAGGTGTACCGCGCTGAAGACCAGGAAGGAGGTGATCAGCAGCACGGACACCAGCCCCAGGAGCCGTCCGAGGAGGTAACGGGTCATCAGTTCGCCGAGCCGATCTTCGCGGCCCACGGGTAGTACAGCTGGGCGATGCCGGCCGGGGCACCGGTGATCCGGCTGCCCAGGAACACCGAGTGGGGAGCCTCGTACAGAGGGATGGCGGGCAGGTCGCGCAGCGCGATCTTCTGCAGCTCGGCGGTCAGGTCGGCACGGGCGGCCGGGTCGGCGACCGCCGTCGCCCGGTCGAAGAGCGCATCGAACTTCGGGTTCGAGTACTTGCCGTAGTTGCCGAAGTCGCCGGTGCGGAACGACTGGTAGAACTCCAGCGGGTCGGGTGAGTTGATGTAGCCGTTGGTGAAGACCAGGTCGATGCCGGCGCTGGCGTGCGGGTCGGTGAAGAGCGCGGTGTACGCGTCGGGCGCGACCGGCTTGATCTGCACGTCGAGACCGATCTGCTTGCCGGCTGCCTGCACGGCGTTGGCGACGACGGTGATCTCCGGAGTGAGCGTGCTGCTCGCGATGACGACCTTCTTGCCGGTCGCACCGGCCTCCTTGATCAGCTTCTTGGCGCCGTCGATGTCGTACGCCAGGTCGGGAAGGGCGGAGAAGTAGCGGTCCGTCCGGTCCGGGGCGGTCTGCCAGGCGCCCCGCGCGGCCGGGGCCTTGGCCGGGACGGCCACTCCCGCGACCGCGGCCTTGATGATGCTCTGCCGGTCCAGCGCCAGGGACAGGGCCTTACGGACCCTCAGATCGCCGAGCGTGCCCTTGAGGTTGAACACGGCGAGGTCGGAGGCCGCGGTGTTCGGGCCGAAGTACAGCTTGCCCCGCGAGGTCGACTTGAGCTGCCCGATCGAGGTGGACGGCACCAGGTACCCGCCGTCGACGGATCCGGAGAGCCAGGCGTTGGTGCGCGCGGCCGGGTCCTGGATGAAGACGAACTTGACGCTTCGCGCCTTGGGGGTCAGCGTGCTGTCCCAGTACGTGGGGTTCTTCTTCAGGGTGATGCTGTCGCCCTGGGCCCAGGTGTCGAGCGTGTAGGGGCCGGTGCAGTCGACGCCGGCTTTCGGGTTGCCGTAGTCCCGTCCGGTCCTGGCGAGGAACGCGGCGCTCTCGATGGTGCCGGGGGAGGCCGCCATCAGTTCGTTGAGCAGGACGTCGGGCTTGTTGAGCTTGATCGTCACTTCGAGTGGGCCGGTCTTGGTGACCGAGTCGACGTTCTTGAACGCGCTGCCCCACGCCGAGCCCACCGCCGGGTCGAGATGGCGCTTGAGCGAGGCGACGACGTCGTCTGCGGTCATGGTTGAACCGGAGTGGAACTTCACGCCGCTGCGCAGGGTGTACACCCAGGTCAGCGGGTCGGGATGGGCCGACTTCACGGCCAGGCCCGGCTCGATCTTCATGTCCGGAGTGATGCGGAACAGTTGCTCGCAGACGTTCGCCAGGACGGTGTTGGGCGGGTAGTCCCAGGCCTGTGTGTAGTCGAGGGAGTAGGGCTCGGCGTAGAGCGACCAGGAGAACGACGGGATCGAGCCCTTGGCCGCAGGTGTGTCCGCGGAGACCTGGTAGGCGGTGCCGCCCTTGGCGGACCCGGCGCCGGTGGACGAGGCGCCGGAGCAGCCGGTGACGGTCGCGGCCAGGGCGACGGCTCCGGCGAGCAGGGAGGTGGATCGGGAGGCATGCAAGGAACCGACCCCTTTCCGGGGGTGGAGGGTTGTGGAGGTGGCAGCGAGTATTGATGCGGGAACGTTCCCGCACAAGGGTTTGCGGGAACGGTTTTTTAAAGGTCAGGGACGCGTGGACGGCGGCACGCCGGACTGGCAGCATCAGCGCATGACCGAAACTCCGCGCCGCACCGGCCACGGCGTCCCGGCCGCCGTGCCCCGGGTCCGCCTCGTCGACGTCGCCCGCGAGGCGGGTCTGTCCAAGACCACCGTCTCCGCGGCGCTCAACGGCACCGGACGCCTCTCGCCGGCCGTGCGCGAGCGCGCCCGCGAGGCCGCACGCCGCCTCGGCTACCGGCCCAACCCGACGGCGCGGCTGCTGCGCGCCGGGCACGCCAGGCTCATCGGCTACGCCGTGGGGGAATACCCCACGGGCCCCGGGTCCTACATGGACTCCTCCTACTTCACCCAACTGACCAGCGCCGTCGCGACCGCGGCCCTGCGCCACGGCTATGCCCTGGTGCTGCTGCCCACCGGCTCCTCGCCCGGTGAGTGGGCCGACCTGCCGCTCGACGCCGCGATCGTCGCGGACCCGCTCCTGAACGACCCCCTGGTGGAGTACTTCGTCACCGCCCGCATACCGCTCTTCGCCGACCGCTCGGTGGAGGGCCGCCCCGGCACGCACTGGGTGGACGTCGACGCCGACGCCGCCGTACGCGAGGTGCTGGACCACCTGCACGCACAGGGCGCGCGGCGCATCGCTGTCGTGGCACCCGACACCCCGACCCGCTTCTACACGGGCGTCCTGGACGCCTACCGGCGCTGGTGCGCCGAGCAGGGCGCCACACCTTGCGTCACCTTTTCGGCGCGGCCGGGGAACGGCCCTGCCATCGAGGCGGTCGAGCGGTCCCTCACCACGCCCGACCAGCCGGACGCCCTGTTCGTGCTGACCGAGGCCAATCCGCCGCTGGTGCTCGACGCCGCACGCCGGCTGGGCCTGTCGGTCCCCGGAGACCTGCTGGTGGTGTGCGCGAGCGAGGACACCTCGGCCGCCCACGCGGACCCGCCCGTCACGACCCTGAGCCTCCAGCCGGTGAGCGTGGCAGAGAAGGGCGTCGAACTGCTCGTCGCGGCCTTGGAGAGCGGGAGCCAGGAGCCGACGGGCACGCTGGTGCGGACGAAACTGGAGATCAGGGCGTCGTCGGAGCGCGGGGGCGATTCCACGGCTGCGGCCGCGCCCCGACGGCGCGGCCGTCAGGAGGCGGGGTGCACGAGCGTTTCCCCTACGTAGGTCCGCGGAACCCGGGCCGTGTGGATCTCCTCGGCCGGGGCGGTGAAGAGGTCCCGGCCGAGGACCACGAGGCCGGCAAGGCGGCCCGGCCGCAAGATGCCGGCGTCGTCCGGGCCGTTGACGTGGGCCGAACCCGCCGTGTAGGCCGAGGCCGCGGTGGCGAGGTCGAGGCGCTGTTCGGGCAGGAAGCCCCGGTGGTCGGTCGCCCCGGGCCCCGTCCGGTTGAGGGCGGTATGGATCCCGGCGAGCGGGTCGGGGCTGCTCACGGACCAGTCGCTGCCCGCCGCCAGGGTCGCGCCGGCCCGCAGCAGGGAGCCGAAGGGGTCCTGCCCGGCGCCGCGGTCGGGCCCCAGGGGAGAATGGTCAGCTCGTCCATCTGCGGCTCATGTGCGGCCACAGCGGCTGGATGTTGGCGATCGCGGGATGTCGTCGGGATGGACCACCTGCAGGTGGGCGCGGTGGTGCCGGGTGGCGCGGCGGCCGCTGGCGGTGCGGGCCGCCGGTGCCGGCATGGGAGAACCCCGACCCAGGGGCTGGTACCGGCATCGCTCCGCGCGTCGGCCGAGCTCGCGCCGAACCGTGTACTCCAGGACGGCTCAGAAGTGGCGACGGGCTGGGTGGACAGTGCCGACGTCGATCAGTGGCGCCAGGAAGTGCAACAATCCTCCAGACGCTGGAAACACCCACTGATCACTCATTGCGAACGGTTCACGGAAAGCGAGCCGGAACCTGGGAACGGACAGCACTTCGACGCCGGTTCGGGAGGCGTTCGGTTGCCGCGGCCAGGGCGAGATGTGCGCGAGTTTCGACAGCGCTGGGCCTTTCTTGCCGGGCCGAGTGCTGTCGTCGCTCGTCCTCGGGCAAGGTCGTTCCCGCTCAACGAAGGACATAGAGGGCGTCCCCTTTCTTGCGCACGTCCCGTGCGGTCCGGTCAGGACGTGGGCGCGTCCGGCTTCGGCTTCCGTTTCACGTCGGTCACCTCCACGCCCTCCGTCTCCGGGGCCCCGAACGCTTCGACGGTCACTCCCCTACTGGTGCCGGTGACCTCCAAAGCCAAGTGGCTGTCTATGAAGCGCAGGTCGAGTCTTGCCCGTGGCGCGCCCGCGTGGTTCGGCATCCGGTGAATCCGCGACGCCGGGTAGTCCAGGCTCTTCAGCCTCTTGCGCATCGCCTGGTAGCTGGTCGTCTTCGTGTTCTTGAACGCCTCGCTGACGCGCTGTGCGTGCTCGCTGCCGCTGCACTTCTCGATGCCGGTCAGCGGCACTTCCTTGAGCGACGTGGGCTTGGTGGGGGAAGGGGTCGACTTCGGCGGCTCGGGAGCATCCGAAGGAAGGGCAACCGGTGTGTCGCCGTCGGAATTCGGGACACCCGGCGGGGTCTCGCCCGGCCCGTATCTCGGTGTGGCCCCTTCCTCCCAACCGGGCAGGTCCTCCGGGTTGGGCACGACGTCATCACCTGTGTCGCCGGGGGCGTCCGGGTCGCAGCCCCGCGTGATGCGGGTGATCAGCTCAAGGAACCGAATCTCCGGATCCTTGTGCGAAGCATCCAGCGGGGTTGTCGCCGAGACGGCACCGCCTGCGGGGGTTTGATCGGTGGCGGCGTGCTGAGTGCCGCAGCCGGACAGGACCATGCAGCCGAGCGCGGCCACCAGAACAGGCTTCGAGAGGGATATCGATCGCATGCACGCAACATGCAGGAAGCTGACTACTGCCCACATGAGTACTCATACTCACCTACACCCGAGTAACGCTCAGGGCGCTCCACCTGGGCCAGGGGCATCGCCGACGGCAGAGCCTGGCTGCAACGAGCCGCGTGCTTCCCGTTCCGGGCTCTGGCTCAACTTCTGTGATCGGTAGCGCCGGGTTATCCGATTACTGAGTTTCGTCGCGTGATGTCGCTGAAGGGCGTGGCCTGATCTGCAGCGAAGGTCAACCGCAACGCAACGTCAGGCGGAGATCACCAGCAGGAGGTGCACAGCAGGCTGCCCGTGCAGCATTGTGGTCGGAAGGGCTTCCTCGGGCCCGTGACTTGTACTGATCGGTTCACCGCCCAGGTGCTGCGCCGTTAGAGAGCGGCGGCTGCGACAGCCTCTGCGCCTCCCGGGCTTGCGAGGTGGTCCAGGGCCTGGATGGTGCGGATGAGTGTCGCCCGCACCAGGTCTCCGCGCCCGTCCTGGGCCGTCTCGTCCAGGGCGTAGGCGAAGTCCGCGGCCATGTCATTCTCAAAGGGACCGATATCTCAAGTGCCCATAGGTGCTCCCCGCGTTGACGTGCGGTGGTCATCGCACCCACCATCGACAGCGGTCGTCAGGAGGAAAGCGGGGCGCGCTTCCGCAGGAGGGCGAACCCAGCGCGGCCGAGCATCTGACGCTTGGGCATCGTGATCCGGTTGGCATGTCCATCGACAACGCCTGTATGGAGGCTGGGCGGGTCACCGAGCTCTGGCATCGGCCGTACGACGTCTCAGCCCGTCGGTGCGCCGTCCTTGCGCGGTGGGCCGGCGGTAGGCATGCCGAGATCGGCCTGGGCCGGAGTCGTCCGGCAGGCTGCCGTACGCCGCCGTCGGCGGACGACGAAGATCCCGGCGACGGCGGCGACAGCCAGCACGGCGAGTGCGGGCACCCACACGGCGCCGATCACGGAGACGGATCCGATCCCGCCGAGTACGGCCAGCAGCGGGCCCGCGCAGCACACCGCGCAAGCGGCCGCCGCAGCCGCACCGGTGCCGAGCAGGCCCCACGGGCGTGAGGGACGGGAGGGCGGGGTGGTGGTCATTCGGGCGCTCCGAAGAGGTCGGCCAGCATTCCGGCAGCGGCTTCCGGGGCGCGCACGGTCAGCTGAAGGGCGTCAGGGGTCAGGTGCAGTGTGAAGTCGAAGAAGGCGCAGCAGCCCTGCTCAGCCGAGGCGAGCGCTGCGATCTCGCCGGCGAGCCCGGCGTCCGGCGGGAAGGCCAGCCGCAGCCCGTCGTCGATCTCCTCCCGTCGGCCGGCCTTCCCGATGAGCGTGTGCCACCGCTCGGTGCGCTCGCCCAGCTCGGCGCCGCCGAGGGTGCAGGTGACCGGGGCGTCCCGCCACGCCTCTTGCGCTGATTCGGCCGCCCGGCTCGCCGCGGGGCGAGTCGGAGAGAGTGTCACCGGCACGGGCCCGGCCGGGCCCGTGCCGACCGTGGTGCAGCCGCAGTCCGGCCCGCACGCCCCCTCGGGCGCCGGACCCGACAGGGTGGTGTGGACACCGGCCAGGTGAGCGGAGAAGGAGCGCAGCTGCGCGATCCGGCCGTCGGTGTCCGCGATCCTGTCGGCGATCAGCGGCAGCATCCGGGCGCGTACAGAGGCGCACACGCCTTCCTCCCTCACGTCCAGCAGGTCGCGGATCTCCTCCAGCGCCAGGCCCAGCAGCTTCGCCGAGGAGATGAACGCCAGCCGATCCACCGCGTCCTCGCCGTAGACCCGGTACCCGGACGCGGTCCGCTCGGCCGGCAGCAGCCCGGCACTCTCGTAGAAACGCAGCGTCGTAGCCGGGACACCGGCGCGTTCGGCGAGCTGCGAGATGCGGTAAGTCGTCACACCGCCGACGGTAAACCTTCAACCCGGCTCGAAGGTCAAGTCGTGGCTGCCCAGGAGACGCCCTCATCGCAGCGGCGCCCTGGACGCCGACGAGGCTCGCCCTTCACGCCGCCCTGACGAGGCGGTTGGCGAACGTCGACATCGTGTACGTGCCGACGCCCAGGACGACTTCCAGTGCGTTGCGCTCGGTGTATCCGTGTGCCAGCAGGGTCGTGAGCGCGTCATCGTCCACGCCGCCGGCGGTGGACAGCACGTCGAGCGTGAACATCCGGATCGCTTCGAGCCGTTCGTCGGCCAGCGCCCGCTCCTCGCGCAGGGCGGCGATGAGCTCCGTTTCCGCGCCGAGTTTGCGGAGCTTGCCCGTGTGCATGGCGACGCAGATGTGGCACTGGTTGCGTGCGGCGACCGTCATGATGACGACCTCCCTGGCCAGCGGATCAAGCGTGCAGCGCTCGAAACTCGCGCTCAGGGCCAGGAATCCGTTGAGCAACTCGGGCGAGGCGGCCAGCCGCGCCACCGCGTCCGGCATCGTGCCGCCCGATGCTTCGGTCACGGCCTGCATCGCCGATTGCGACTCTTGCGGAGCGCTCTCCATGCTGTGTGCGGCGAACACGGCACCCTCCTAAGATGGTCAATATGGTTGACGATCCGATGGTAAACCAGGTTGACCTTTCAGTCGAGGGTGGTGAAGCGAAGGGCGAGGCTCCGGACCGGCCAAGGGCCGGCTACGAACTCCCACTGCTGCTGTTCGCGGGATTCCGCACGCTCATCGACGGGGTGCACGCCGAACTGGCCCGGCAGGGCCATCCGAATGTGCGTCCGGCGTACGGTTTCGCCCTGCAGGCGATCGGCCTTGAAGGCAGCACCGCCAGCGACATCGCCCGCCGCCTGGGAATCTCCAAACAGGCGGCGGGCAAGACCGTCGACCGCCTTGCCGCCCTCGGCTACGCCGAACGCGCCGATGACCCCGCCGACGCCCGGCGCAGGCTCGTGCGGCTGACCGAGCGGGGGTATGACCTGCTGGCCCGCTCGGCTGCGATCTTCGACCAACTGCGTGCGGACTGGGCCGCCGTCCTGGGCGAGGAACGCCTGCGCGCAATCGAGGACGACCTGCGCGCCACGGCAGCGCCTGGAGACTTCCGGCTCGATGCCGCAGGGTGGATCGGTGGAATGGGCTGACCGGCACTCCCGGGCACTTTGATCCGGACCCGGAACGGGCCCTGGTTGTGCCCTGGTCGGCGAATGCGGCACTGCCAGGGCTTGCGGCCGACCCGGTGGCGGATCGCCGTGCCGCACGCCTTGCATGTCATCACATGTCAGCCGCACGCCCTGCATGTCGCGATCCCCGGCCTTCCCGGGGGACGACCACCACGAGGGCGACGATCTTGGTCCGGAGCCCTACGAAACCGTTGCGATCCCCGGCCGTCCCGGGAGCAGGCCGGAGGGCCCGCCACCTCCACCCCCAGAGCCGGAAACTCCCAGCCGCCGTTCCCGCGCCGCTCAACTCGGCTTTGGCGCACGGTAGGCCTCGCCCCGAGCCAACTCGCGTACCCGGAAGCCATTTCGCGGAGGCGCTCCGTGCTATCTCCCGGGGCGTGATCCCGTCCGCTCCGCAGGGCTGACCACGCGGGTCCGGGCCTCGCGCGGGACGCGATCCATCCGGTGCGCGAAAACCCTTGACACCCGCGATGCCGCACACCCATAGTTCTCGCCGCTGAGCGCAACGGCGTTGCGCTCAGCGCACCGAACCGGAGCGAGAGCCAGACGTCAGGAGGAGCGGGCCATGACCGACGACAGCCCGAAGACCGGTGGGCCCGGAGTCCTCCAGGGCGCCGATCGCGCCCTGCTCGCCCTGCTCTCCTTCACGGAGCGGCGCCCCGAGTGGGGCGTCAGCGAGATCGCGAGGGAACACGGCTGGGACAAGGCCGTCGCCCAGCGCATCCTCACCACGCTCACCGCACGCGGGTTCCTCACCTGCGACAGTACGACACGCCGCTACCGACTCGGGCCCGCTGTGTCCCGGCTCGCCCGCGTCGGCGAGCACAGCGGCGTCCTTCCCTCGCTCGTCCGGCCCATTCTCGCCGGACTGCTGCGCGAAACCGGGGAGAGCGTCGTACTGAACGTGCCGAACGGCAGCGGATACCGCTGTGCCGCCGCCGTCGACGGCACCGGTCCCGTCCGCTACACGGCCATCGTCGGTGCCCTCATCCCCGGCCACGCCGGGGCCTCGGGGCACGCGATCTTCGCCCACTACCCCGAGGCGGAGATCCGGCAGATCTTCGGAGCGAGCCCGCTCCAGCGCTTCAACGACAACACCGTCACCGACTTCGACGAGCTGCTCAGCGTCTATCAGGACGTCCGGGAGAAGGGCCACAGCGTCAGCCTCGGCGAGTACGACGAGGCGGTGGCCGCCATCTCGGCACCCGTCTTCCAGGCCGGCACCATCGCCGCGTCACTGACGGTCATCGGCCCCTCGCACCGAATCGAGCGCGACGCCGACCGCATCACCAAGCTCGTCGTCGAAGGAGCACGCGAGGCCTCGGTCGCGTTCGGCCCCTGACGCCCCGCGCCCTTCGGGCCGGCCGCGGAACGCGACCGCTCTCCCCGGCATCCGCCGCCGTACCGCCTCATGCCTCCGTACTACGTCCCGCATCCGCCGCACCACTTCCCCATCCCTCCCCATCCTCCCTCTCCTCCCCTGTCCCCGTCCCCGCGCCGTGTGCCGCCCACGCGCACGCCGCTCGGTCCTGCCTGCCCGCAAAGGGGCGTCCCGTGTCGCACCACACCTCAGTCACCGCCGCCAACACCGAACCGCCCACCGGGGACATCCCCGGACCCGGTCACCCCCGCGTCCGGGAACCCGTCGTCTTCGTGGTCCTCGCAGCGCTCTCCGTCCTCGGCGCGCTCATCGGCGCCGACCTTGTCGCCAAGCTCGGCATATCCGCCAACACCTCCGTGGTCGGCGCCCTCATCGCCATGCTGGTCGGCCGCATCCCGATCGCGGGGCTGCGCAAGATGCGCTCGGTCCACCGGCAGAACCTCGCCCAGAGCGCCATCTCCGCCGCCACCTTCGCCTCCGCGAACGCCCTGCTCTCGTCCATCGCCGTGCCGTTCGTCTTCGGCCGAGGGGACCTGGTGTGGCCGATGCTCGCGGGCTCGTTCATCGGTCTGCTGATCGACACCTGGGTGCTCTACCGCGCGTTCGGGTCCCGGCTGCTGCCCGCCGACGCGGCCTGGCCGCCCGGCACCGCTGCCGCAGAGACCATCAAGGCCGGCGACAAGGGCGGCAAGCGCGCCCTGATCCTGGGCGCCGGTACCCTCGTCGGGCTCGGCGGCACCCTCCTGAGCCTGCCGCTGTCCGCCGCCGGCGTCGCCTTCCTCGGCAACGTCTGGGCTCTGCTGATGTTCGGTATCGGTCTGGGTCTGCGGGAGTTCAGCCCCACCGTGTTCCACACGGACCTCGGCGCGGGCTTCGTGCCCCACGGCGTGATGGTCGGAGCCGGCGTCGTCGCGCTCGGCCAGGCCATCCGGCTCATCGCCCGCCGCCGCCCCGCTCCGGCGAGCACCCCGCCCACGCCCGCCGAGCCCACCACGCCCGCCGACCCCACGACCGCCGTCACCGTCGACGAGCGCGCGCTGCGCCGCACCCTCGTACGCGGCTACGCCCTGTTCACCGGCGGAGCCGTGATCCTGGCCGTCGCGGGCGGCCTCATCAGCGACATGAGCCCGCTCGGCCTCGTCGGCTGGATCCTGTTCGCCGCGTTCGCCGCCCTCGTGCACGAGCTGATCGTCGGGCTCGCCGCGATGCAGTCGGGCTGGTTCCCGTCCTTCGCGGTCACCCTGATCTTCCTCGTCTTCGGCCTGCTCATCGGCATCCCGTCCGTGCCGCTGGCCCTCCTCGTCGGCTACGTCTCCGCCACCGGACCCGCCTTCGCCGACATGGGCTACGACCTCAAGGCCGGCTGGATCCTGCGCCGTGACCACCAGCCCTGGGACCCGTTCGAACGCGAGGGCCGCCGCGAGCAGTTCCGCGCCGCGATCATCGGCTTCGCCGCAGCGCTCGTCGTCGTGGCCGTCCTGTGGCAGTCGTACTTCCGCCAGGGCCTGGTCCCGCCCGTCGCCAAGGTGTACGCGGACACGGTCAAGCACGGCCTGGGCGACCCCGGTGTCCTGCGCACCATGCTGCTCTGGGCCGTCCCCGGAGCCCTCATCCAGCTGCTCGGCGGCCCCCGCCGGCAGATGGGCGTGATGCTCGCGACCGGCCTGCTGATCCTCACCCCGAACGCCTGCTGGCTGGTCCTCGCCGCACTCGCCGTGCGCGTCGTCTACCGCAGGCTCCGCGGACCCCGCGCGGACGAGGAGCTCAACCTCGTCGGCGCCGGCCTCATCGCGGGCAGCTCCCTCGGTGACTCCGCCCAGATCGTCAAGGTCGGCTGAGCGTCCCCTCACCACCCGCAATTCCCGCAGTACCGCAGTAGCAAGGAGAAGTACCCCATGGAGATGTTCAGCCGCCTCGAACCCCGCGGTGAGTACCTGAGCTTCGAACTCGCCCTCGCCGCCCGCAAACTGGTCGAGCAGGTCATGCTCGTCAAGCCCGGCGAGCACGTCGTCCTCACCGGCGACACCAGCAGTGACCGCCGCGTCGTCGAGGCGACCGCGCAGGCCGTCGCCGCCGCGGGCGCCCACCCCGTCGTCGTCTGGTACGAGACGCTGCACAGCTCCTCCATGGAGCCGCCGCGCCCGGTCGCCGGAGCCATCGCGGACGCCGACGTGTGGATCGAGTTCGCGGTCTCCTACGTCATGCACTCGGACGCCTTCCGCACCGCCATGGCGAACGGCTGCCGGTACACCAACCTCACCGCCATGGACGTCCACATGCTCGTGGCGACCGTGGGACGCCCCGACTTCGAGGGCGTCATCCGCCTCGGCAAGGCCCTCGTACGCCTCCTGGAGCAGGCCGACGAGGTGCGCATCACGTCCGCGAACGGCACCGACATCACCGGCCGCAACGGCGATCGCCCCATCAACCTGCGCGGCAAGCCGGCCGAGAAGCCCGGCGAGACCGTCATGCTCTCCGGACAGATCTCCTGGAACCCCCTGGAGGAGACCCAGGACGGCGTCCTCGTCTTCGACGGCGCGCTGTGGCCGCCGGATCAGCTCGGCCTGCTGCGCTCCCCGGTGCGCTGCACCGTCGAGAAGGGCGTGGTCACCAAGATCGAGGGCGGCCAGGACGCGGACGTCTTCCGCCGCTGGATGGAGTCCTGGGGCGACCCGAACATGTTCCGCATCGCCCACTGGTCGCTCGGCTTCAACCCGGGCGTGCCCGCGCCGACCGGACGCATCGTCGAGGACGAGCGCGTTTTCGGCTGCGTGGAGCTCGGCATCGGCACCAAGGGCGCCTGGATCGGCGGCGAGCCCTGGGTGTCCGCCGCCCACACCGACGGTTCCGTCCTCGGCCCGTCGATCTACCTCGACGGCGAGTGCATCGAGCGCGACGGCGTGTACGTGCACCCCGAACTGGTCGAGATATGCAAGGAGTTGGGCGTCGAGGGCTACTAGGACCCGTCGTCACATTCCCGCCTGCCGGGCGACGCCCGGCCCGCCCCTCGGGCGGACGACGGGAATGTGGCGACAGGCCCTGACCGCCCTCACCGGGGCGCCCCACCGCGAGGGGGGGCGCCCCACTGCCGCACGACCTTCAGGAGCCAGTCATGACCCCCTACCGCCACAGCGGTCTCGTCTGCGTCGACCACACCCTCGACGTGCCACTCGACCACACGCGCCCCGACGGCCCGGCGATCTCCCTGTTCGCCCGTGAGGTCGTCGCCGAGGAGCACGAACACCGTGACCTGCCCCGGCTGCTGTGGCTCCAGGGCGGACCCGGCGGCCGGGCCGAGCGCCCCAACGCGGCCGGCGCCTGGCTGCGCCGCGCCCTGCAGGAGTACCGCGTCGTCCTCCTCGACCAGCGCGGCACGGGCCGCTCCACGCCGGCCGACCGCACGACACTCGCCGCTGTCCCCGACCCCGCCGCCCATCTCACCTGCTTCCGCGCCGACTCGATCGTGCGCGACGCCGAACTCCTGCGCCGCCACCTCCAGGGCGACCGCCCCTGGACCGTCCTCGGCCAGAGCTTCGGCGGGTTCTGCGCCCTGACCTATCTGAGCCTGGCGCCCGAGGGCCTCGGCCAGGTGTTCATCACCGGCGGCCTGCCCACGCTCACCGGCAACGCGGACGACGTCTACCGCGCCGCGTACCGCCGCACCCTCGCGCACAACGAGCGCTACTTCGCCCGCTATCCGGGGGACCAGCGCATCGCCGACGCCGTCGCCGCGCACCTCACCGACCACGACGTGCGGCTCCCGGGCGGCGAGCGGCTGACGGTGCGCCGCTTCCAGACCATGGGCGTCAACTTCGGCACCGCGTCCGGCTTCGACACGCTCCATTACCTTCTGGAGACGGCCTTCGTCGCCGGCGCCCACGGCCCCGCCCTCTCCGACCCGTTCCTGCGCGGCATCGACGCCACCGTCTCCTTCGCGCCGCGCCCCCTCTACGCCGTGCTGCACGAGTCGATCTACGCCCAGGGCGGCCGGGCCACCGGCTGGTCGGCGCACCGGATCCGTGGGGAGTTCCCGCAGTTCCAGGCCACGGCGACCGGTCCGCTCCGCTTCACCGGCGAGATGATCTACCCCTGGCAGTTCGACGAGGACCCGGCGCTCGTCCCCCTCAAGGACACCGCCGAGCGCCTCGCCCACCGCACCGACTGGCCCGCCGTCTACGACATGGACCGGCTCGCCGCCAACGAGGTGCCGGTCGTCGCGGCCGTCTACCACGACGACATGTTCGTCGACCGCGAGCAGTCCTTGGAGACGGCCGGGCTCGTGCGGAGCCTGCGTGCCTGGGTGTCCGAGACCCACGCCCACGACGGCGTGAAGGCGGACCCCGCGGTCCTCGACCACCTGATCGCGATGGCGCAGGGCAAGGCCAAGAGCTAAGGGCAAGGGCTGAGGACAAGGACTGCTCCAGAGGCCCTGTCGGGCGGATCAAGGCATGGCCGGCTGAACACTTCCTCAGGTTCGGCCGCCGCCCGGAGCCGTGCCGATCAGGGCCTTTGCCGCTCCAGGATCGCCGGCGAGCCGCCCGGGGGCGCGGATCTGCTCCTGGTCCGGGGCCCCGGCCTTCGCCGGCCGGATCGCCTCGTGGATGCCGTTTCCGTCGCCGCGGGGAGCATGACGAAGAACACGCGGCTGCCGGCCTGAACCGCCACCGCGCCCGGCGCGGCGGCGGTTTTCCTGTGGCTCACTCCCGGTCTACCGCGACGGTGTGTCGTACTCCGGTGTGACGGCGAGCAGTTCGGACACGTCCGAGCCGACCGGCACCTCCCGCGGCGCCATGCCGCGGCGGAAGAGCCGCGCGTCGTTCTCGCCGCCGATGGCGGCGCGGGTTCCGGCCACGCGCAGCCAGGAGCCTTCGCGCAGACCGAGCACCGGCACGTCGTTCTCCTCGAGGAATTCCGTCAGGCGCTCCTCGCGCGTCTCACCCTTGTGCCTGGAGCGCGGATCGGGGTCGAGGTAGTGCGGGTTGATCTGGAACGGCACCAGTCCCAGTGCCTCGAAGGACGGGGGCTGGACGATCGGCATGTCGTTGGTGGTGCGCAGTGTGGGAGCGGCCATGTTGGTGCCCGCGCTGGCGCCCATGTAGGGCAGTCCGTTCCCTGCCGCCTTGATCAGGGCGTCCCGCAGGCCCGTCCGGTACAGGGCGGTCAGCAGCCGGAAGGAGTTGCCGCCGCCGACGAACACGGCGTCCGCCTCGGCGAGCCGGCCGACCGGGTCACCGTCCTCGTGTACCCCGTACACGTCGATGCCGGCCCCGGTGAGCGCGCCGCGCACCTTGGCGGTGTAGGCGTCGTGGTCGGCGAGCGCGTACGGCACGAACGCGAGCCGTGCCCGGGCCGGCAGGAACGCGGTCACGGTGTCGAGGGCGTGTTCCAGGTAACCGCGGCCGTACTGGGTGGAGTTGGACAGGAGCAGCAGGTTCAAGGGGTGTTCCTCACCATGGGATTCGTTGCTTCAGGTCGTGCGGGTGCGCGGGCGGCGGTGGTGCTGGGGCGGGTGCGTCAGCCGCTGCTCCAGCAGGCGTGCCGCCTTGCGCAGCGCGTCGAGCCGGTCCTCGGGGCCGTCCGGGAAGCGTTCCCTGGCGGCCCCCAGGCTGAGGCTGCCGTACGGCTCGGCGCCGAGGAAGACCGGCACGGCGACGGTGCCGATGCCCGCGTCGTACTCGCCGACCGTCCACGCGTACCCCTGCGCCCGCACCTGACGGAACTCGCGTTCCAGCTGGTCGGGATCGGTGACCGTGCGCTCGGTGAAACGGGCCATGGGGCGGCCGCGGAAGAGCCGGCGGCGCTGCTCGTCGGGCAGGAACGCGTAGTACGACTTGCTGGTCGCTCCCGCGTGCGCGGGGTACAGCTCGCCGACCAGAGGGTAGTACCGCAGCGGCCCTTCCTCGCCCTCGACCGCCGCCACGCACCGCATGTGGAAGCTGTCGGGCAGACAGAACAGGACCGTGTCCCCGGTCGCCGCGCGCAGTTCCTGGAGGACCGGTTCGGCGAGCATCTCCAGCGAGCCGGAGCGCTCCCAGAGGCGGCCCAGCCGCAGGGCGGCGGGACCGATCCGGTAGCGGCGGGTCGCCGGGTCGGACACCAGGAAGCCGCGTCCGGCCAGGGTGGACAGCAGTCGCTGTGCGACCGAGGTGTCCCAGCCGAACTCGGCGGCGACCTCCGTCACCCCCCAGTCGGGCCGGGTGCGCTCGAACGCCAGCAGCACCAGCAGGGCGCGGTCGACGGTCTGCAGCGCCCCGGCCGGGGTCTTCCGGTCGACGGGGATGTCAGGCACGGCAACTCCTCTCCGAGTGGCGTCCGCTCCGAATGACGTCCGCCCGCCCGTCCATCTCGCCATTCAGACCTGAATTGCAGATAACGGGAAATAGTTGCGAAGAAGGTTAACGGATCCTGAATCTGCTGTCAGCACCGACCCGGGTGCGGATCAGGAGAAGCTGCCCATGTTGAAGTACGTCCTGGACATCGTGGATCTGCTGGACGATCCCGATGCCGACGGCAAGCGAGTCGCCGCCTACCTCGACTCCGTGGCGGGCCCCGCCGGCTCCGGCGCCCAGGTCACCACCGTCACCGGTGAGCGGGGCTCCACGGACTTCGTCCTCGTGCGCGTGGCGGGCCGCACCGGCCGCAGCCGCGGCGGCGCCTCGCGCACGCTCGGCGTGGTCGGACGGCTCGGCGGTGTGGGTGCCCGTCCGCAGATCACCGGCCTGGTCTCCGACGCGGACGGCGCGATCGCCGCGATCACCACCGCCGCCAAGCTGCTGGACATGCGCCGCCGCGGCGACGTGCTCGACGGCGACGTCATCGTGGCCACCCACATCTGCCCGAACGCCCCGACCGCACCGCACGACCCGGTGCCGTTCATGGACTCGCCGGTCGACATCGCCACCATGAACCGGCACGAGGTCACGGACGAGATGGAGGCGGTGCTCTCCGTCGACACCACCAAGGGCAACCGGATCATCAACCACAAGGGCCTGGCCCTGTCGCCCACCGTCAAGGAGGGCTGGGTGCTCAAGGTCAGCGAGCAGCTGGGGGAGCTGCTGGCCGTGGTCACCGGTGAGCCGTTGGTCACGTACCCGGTGACCACGCAGGACATCACCCCGTACGGTAACGGCGTACATCACATCAACTCGATCCTTCAGCCGGCCACGGCGACGACCGCCCCGGTCGTCGGCCTCGCGGTCACCTCGGCCGCGGCGGTGCCCGGCTGCCAGACGGGCGCGAGCCACGAGACCGACATCGCGGCCGCCGCCCGGTTCGCCGTCGAGACCGCGAAGGCCTACGGCGGCGGACGCCTGGACTTCCACGACGACGTGGAGTTCGACCAGCTCGTGTCCCGCTACGGCTCGCTGGCGCACCTGCAGACCCTCGGCCGCGCATCCAGGGAGTCGTGATCATGGCTGCTCACAAGAACACCGCCACCGCCCCGGACGCCACCGGCCACAGAGCCCTGGGCAGCGACGACTACGCCCTCGCCCGCGTCCCGCGCGAGGAACGGCTCGGCTTCTGGACGATGCTGCTGCAGTGGCTCGCCCAGTCCGGATCGATCTCGCAGTTCACGCTCGGCGCCACGATCGGCGTCGGAATGTCCTTCGGCAACGCCTTCCTCGCCTTCACCCTCGGCGCCGTGATCCTGGAAGTCGTGATCTTCGCGATCGGCCTGGCCGGGATGCGCGAGGGCCTTGCGACACCCCTGCTGACCCGCTGGGTCGGCTTCGGCCGCAACGGCTCCGCGCTGGTCAGCCTCGTCATCTCCATCAGCCTCGTCGGCTGGTTCGGAGTGCAGAACACGATCTTCGGCAACAGCGTCTCCACCCTGGTCGGCGGCCCGTCGTGGCTGTGGTGTGTCGTCGCGGGCCTGGCCATCACCGTCCTGGTGGTCTTCGGCTTCCGGTACATGGCGATCTTCGCGAAGATCGTCACCCCGCTGTTCTTCACGATGGTCGCCTGGTCCGTCACCGACGCCCTGAGCAAGCACTCGATCTCCGACCTCGTCCACTCGCCGGCCCCCGGCCCGGCCATCCCGCTGTCGGTCGCCGCGACCGCCATCGCGGGCGGCTTCATGACCGGCGCGATCGTCGCACCCGAGATGACCCGCTACAACAAGAAGGGCGCGCACGTCTTCGTGCAGAGCGCCTCGTCCATGATCCTGTCCGAGTACATCGTCGGCCTGACCGGTGTCCTCCTCGGCCACCTGGTGGGCACCAACCAGGTCTCCCAGATCGTGCTCTCCACCTCCGGCGTCTTCGGTGTGCTGGTCGTCCTGATGTCCACGGCGAAGATCAACGACTGGAACCTCTACGGCTCCTCGCTCGGCGTCGTGAACTTCTTCCAGGTCGTCTTCCGCAAGCGCCTGCGCCGCGGCGCCGTCACCATCGTCCTCGGCCTCGCCGGCACCCTCCTGTCCGCGGTCGGCATCATGACGCACTTCACCGACTTCCTGTCGGTCCTCGGCGTGGCCATCCCGCCGGTCGGCGGCATCATCGTCGCCGAGTACTGGGTGGTGCGCCGCATGCGCGGACCGCTCGACGCCACCCGCGATTCGCAGACCCTGCCCGCCACCTCGCCGGTCTGGGTGCCGATGTCCCTGGTCATCTGGGCCGCGGCGTTCTGCGTCGGCAAGTTCTACGACGGCGGCATCCCCGCCCTCAACTCCCTGCTCACCGCCTTCGTCCTCTACTGCGTGCTCGGCCTCGCCGGCTGGGTCAAGACGTACGGCACCACCACCCTCGACGACGAGACCGCCGACGGCGCGGGGAAGTCCCCGACCACCACCGGCACCGCCCCCGTAGGAGCGTCATGACCACCGCCCCCTCCCTCGTCGTCGCCTCCGAGGAGGCACAGCGCGAGGCGATCGAACTGTGCGCGGAGCTGATCCGCTTCGACACCTCCAACCCCACCAGCAACGAGCGGGCCTGCGCCGACCGCGTCGTCGAGCTCCTCGCCGAGGCCGGCATCACCTCGGAACTGGTCGAGAGCGCGCCGGGCCGCGCCAACGTCGTCGCCCGCATCCTTGGCAGCGATGCAGCTCGTGGGGCACTGCTCGTCCACGGCCACCTGGACGTCGTACCGGCCGACCCGGACGAGTGGCAGGTCCCGCCGTTCTCCGGCGAGATCCGCGACGGCTACCTGTGGGGCCGGGGCGCCATCGACATGAAGGACACGGTGGCGGTCATGCTGGCCACCGCCCGGCACTTCGCCCGCACCGGCACCCGGCCCTCGCGCGACATCGTCCTGGCCTTCCTCGCCGACGAGGAGGCGGGCGGCAGGTACGGCGCGCACTGGCTGGTCGAGCACCGGCCCGAGCTGTTCGCCGGCGTCACGGAGGCGATCGGCGAGGGCGGCGGGTTCAGCTACGCGCTCGACGACACCCAGCGGCTGTACCCGATCGAGAACGCCCAGCGCGGCATGGCCTGGATGGAACTGACAGCCACCGGCCGCGCGGGCCACGGCTCCTCGCCCAACGACGAGAACGCGGTCACCGACCTGGCCGAGTCGCTCACCCGCATCGGCCGCCACACCTTCCCGATCCGCCTGATCGAACCGGTGCGCGCACTGCTCGCCGAGGCCGCACGGCTCCAGGGCGTCGACATCGACTTCGACGCCGACGACCTCGACACGGAACTGGCCAAGCTCGGTCCCGTCGCCGACTTCACGCAGGTGGTGCTGCGCAACTCCGCCAACCCCACCATGTTCTCGGCCGGCTACCAGACGAACGTGATCCCGGGCCGGGCCACCGCCCGCGTCGACGGCCGCTTCCTGCCCGGCCACGAGCAGGAACTCGTCGACACCATCGACGCGTTGCTGCTGCCGTCGGTCACCCGGCAGTGGGTCAACCACGACATCGCCATGGAGACCTCCTTCGACGGCCCCCTCGTCGACGCGATGTGCGCGGCCGTACGCGCCGAGGACCCCGACGGCCATCCGGTGCCGTACTGCAACCCGGGCGGCACCGACGCGAAGGCCTTCACGAAGCTCGGCATCCGCTGCTTCGGCTTCAAGGGACTGAAACTGCCCCACGACCTCGACTACGGCCGCCTCTTCCACGGAGTCGACGAACGAGTCCCCCTCGAAGGCCTGCGCTTCGGCGTCCGGGTCATGACCCGCCTGTGGCAGAACTGCTGAACCACGCCGTGGGGCTCGGCGAGAAGACGCTCACCGAGCCCCACGGGTGCCCTCGACGAGCCGCGTCAGTGCCGGTCGGCCACTCGCCCGGCGACCGAGAACCCGGCTCCGCACTCCCCGCATGTCGCGCAGCCGAGGAGACGGGTGAGTCCCAGTGCACATCCCCGGCTGCATATGCGAACTACGCAGGACGGCGGAGGAGTTACGCAGCCGTTTGCACACGGCGGTGTCGTGTTTGCTGCGCGGTTGTCGTCACGCATCCGTTCGGAGCGCCCCAGGCCCTGCGGGGGTCGGCCCGACACCGGGTGAGACCACGCCCTGTCGGGTGCTGTCCCCGCAGGACCGAACTCGCCCAAGACGGGCTTCCCCGGCGTCGGGGGAGTAGGCGCAGTGCAGCAGCCGATCGGATTCGGTCGGCAGGTAGTCGCCCAGCGAGTGGGTGAGTCCGGCGAACGCTACAACGACCTGCTCGGCGATGGCACCGCGCTGCTGTCGAGACCTGCGTCCCATCGGCACCACGTACCGACGAGGCTGTCCACCCTGTAACCACTCGTGCGCAGGGTGCCCGGCGGCCGACAGATCATGGCAGCCGTCGCTACTGCGTGATCGTCCAGCCGCCGTCGACGACGAGTACGGCACCGTTGACGTACGCGGCCAGTGGGGAGAGCAGGAAGAGGATCGGCCACGCCAGTTCGTCCGGCGTTCCCATCCGGCCGAGCGGGATGCGGCCCAGCACCCGTCGGCCGGACTCGGACTGGGCGAAGCCGGTGAGGCGGGGTGTGTCGGTCATCCCCGGAGCGACGGCGTTGCTGCGGAAGGCCGTGGCGTGGTGTGCGGCGAGATGGCGCACGTAGCCGGCGAGTGCGGCCTTGGCCGCCGAGTACCAGTCGCTCGCGGTGCCGATCCGGTTCCCGGCCACCGAGGCTGTCGCCACCATGGCGGCGTGCGGAGGGAGTTCCCGTGACGACCAGGCCTCGGTCATCGCCCGGGCGCCGCCGACGCCGATGCGCATCGCGTCGTCGAAGCCGATCGGGACAGAGGACGCCGGCCCGGCGTTGTTGACCAGGAACGCGGGGTTCCCGAACCGCTCGCGCACCGTCGCGAAGCCGTGCTCCACGGCAGCCGGATCGGAGATGTCACCGACGTGGGTGTGCAACCGGTCGCCGACGCCGGCCTCGTCGGCGAGAGTCCCCAGGCCGTCCGGGTTCAGGTCCCACGCCGAGACGCTCAGTCCGAGTTCGAGGCCGCGGCGGGCCACCGAGCGGCCGATGCCGCTCCCGGCACCGGTGACGAGCATCGCCTCACCAGGGGCGTATCCGAGGCCGATCGCGTGCGGTGTGGTCATGGGTGGCTCCGTTCCATGGTTGACGTCCTCCCCCTCGTGAGCGAGGGGGATTCCCCTATGAGGGGGTTCGGCCGGTCGCCCGGCTTACGGGTTCCTGCTTCACAGACCGGCTGATGCCGAGGTCTCCACAGGCTGACACCGCGAGCCCCGCGGCCTTGATGTTCTTCGCCGCGTTCACGTCGGCATGATCGGTGTTGCCACACCCAGGGTGCTTGCACCGGAAGACCGCTTGGCTCTCGCGGTTGCCTTCGGTGACGAACCCGCAGGCGTGACAGCGCTGCGACGTGTACGCGGGATTGACTTTCAACACGGTCGTGCCCGTGTAGCGGGCAGCGCCCAACAGGGCGAGTTCGAGGCGGTGCCATCCCTTGTCGAGGATGGCCCGGTTCAGTCCGGCCTTGGCCCGCACGTTCCGGCCCGGCGCCCCGGCGGTCCCGGCAGCCGACGCCGACATGTTCCTCGTCCTGAGTTCTTCCAGGACGACAAGCGCGTTCTGCACGACGATCCGGGCGGCCGTCTGCGCGCAGAAGTCGCCGCGCCGGTCGGTGACACGGCCCATGATCTTGTTCATGGCCGCGATGGTCCTGTGCCGATTCGCCGACCCGCGCCTGGTACGCGCGAGGCGTTGCTGGAGCCGCCGGTAGCGCACCGTCTCACCGGCCGTGATGAACGCCCGGTCGTGGAAGTCCCCGTCGGAGGTGACGGCGGCGGTCTTCACCCCACGGTCGATCCCCACAGCCGTGCCGGGCATGGCATGCCACTCGGGCGTCGTGGCGCCGTCGTCCACGAGAAACGACACGAACCAGGGCCCGGACTTCTTCGACACGGTTGCCGAGCGGATCTCACCGCCCAGGGGACGGGACCAGCGGAACCGCACCCATCCCAGCTTCGGCAGCTTCACACGCCCCCACTTCCGGCCCAGCCGCTCCACCGTGATCTGCTTCGCGTCGGGGAACCGGAACGAAGGAGACCAGCGGGCCCTGGACCGCCAACGCACCTTGAACGTGCCGTGCTCCCGGCACGCCCGGTCCAGATCCTTCAGGGTCTGCTGGAGCACGTGCGACGGCGCGGCCCTCAGCCACGAGTGCTCGCGCTTGGCATCGGCCAGCTCTGCGCACTGCGGGGCGTAGTTCATCCACGCCCCGCGTCGCCGGTACTCCCGACGCTGCTCCAGGCCGGTGTTCCACACCGCACGGCACACATCCGCGAACTCCTGACACTGCACAGCCTGCCCGGCCGTCAGCTCAAGCCGGTACCTACGGCCCGACAGCATGAAACACCCCCCTCAGCCGAAGCGATCAACCTAGTACACGCCACTGACAACCCAGCGAACTCCGCCGCAACTCGGCTCCAGCGCGAGGATGGGCTAACCCCGCCCCAAAGGACGGGGCTTGCGCCCAAGACCTACGGTCAGATGCCGTAGCCGCCGTCGACATCGAGCTTCTGGCCGGTGACGAATGCGGCGCGGTCGGAGGAGAGGTACTCGATCGCCTCGGCGACGTCCTGGGCACTGCCGAAGGTGCGCAGCGCGATGTTGGACCGAGCGACCTCGAGTGCCCGTCCGTTCAGATCGCCGGAAGCCATCAGGCGGGCCGACATCCCGTCCTCGAGCATGCCGGGCCCGACGCAGTTGACCCGCACGCCGTATCGGCCCTCCTCGGCCGCGAGCGCCCGGGCGAGTGACTCGACGGCCCCCTTCGGGGCTGCCGAGAGCCCGTCGCGGACCGGGTAGCGCCGGGTCGCGGCGGTCGTGACGACCGTGATCGACCCTCGGGTACGGCGCAGTCCGGGCAGCACCGCACGGACGAGGTTGAAGAAGCCCCCGACGTCCTGATGCACCTGGTCGGTGAACGCCTCCGGTGCGACCCGGGACAGATGGATCATCGGCACGTGCGGCCCTGCCGCGTGCACCACCGTACGGACGTCACCGACCGTGGCCTCGGCCTCGGCGACGAACCCGGAGACCTGCTGCGCGTCGGAGAGTTCGCAGGCGCCGGCGTAGGCCACGCGATCGCCGAGCTCGTCGATGAGCTCAGTCGGACGCTTGCTTCGGTACGCGACGACGAGAGGGACACCCGCCGCCGCGAGCCGCCTGCAGACAGCGCTGCCGATGCCGCCGGCCGCGCCGGTCACAAGAGCCGTACCACGTGTGTCCATCTGCGGTGTTCCCTTTGCCGAAGAGCCGGGTTTGACGACGTATTGACTGGTGTGAGTTGCGTCATGCTAGCTTACCCAACCTAACAAACGCTTGGTTCGTTCAGTGAAGGGCTGTGAGGGATGAAGTTCCGTCTCATGACGACCGCGGGCGCCACGGCGGCGCTGGCGCTCGTTCTCGCAGGATGCGGCTCCGAGGCTGGTGGCAGCGCCGGCGGGGGCGACAAGGGTGAGTACCGCGTGCTGGTGCTCGGTGGTCTGAGTGCCGAGGGCGCGCTCGCCGACAACGCCTCGATGTCGGTCAACGCCGCGAAGGCGGGCGTGGACTTCGCCAACGAACTGGGCGGTGTCGGGGGTCGCAAGGTGACGATCGAGGTCCTCGACGACGGTGCCGACCCGACCGCGGCGGTCACCAAGCTGCGCGAAGCGATCGGCAAGGGCAAGCCGGACCTGGTACTCAACTCGGGTCCGTCCGCGGTCGCGGAGGCCACCCTCCCGATCCTCAACCAGAACCGGATCCTCTCGTTCAACATAGGTCCGACCGCCACCTCGTCCGACCCGTCGAAATTCCCGCTGAACTTCGACCTGTCGCCGGGCCCCGCCGACCAGATCGCCGCGTATCTGCCCTACTTCAAGGAGAAGGGCTACGGCCGCGTCGGGATCCTGCACGGCAACAGCTCCTACGGCGAGGCCTACGGCGAGGTCGCGGAGAAGGCCTTCAGCGACGCCGGTGTCGACGTCACCGCCAACAAGGAGTACGACATCGCGGCGCTCGACATGACCGCGCAGATCGAGGCGATCAAAGCCACCAAGCCGGACGCGCTCGTCCTCGACGCCTATGGGGCGCCCCTCGGTTACGTGCTCAAGGGCCTCGAGAAGACCGGCTGGGACATCCCGGTCATCGGAGACACCTCCGTCGCCGCCACCGACCTCGTCGCGACCCCGCCGCCGAGCGGCGTGCTCGGCACCAGCCAGGTGAAGAACCTGGTGATGCAGGTCTACGTCAGCACCAAGCACGACGAGGCCGCCACCGCGGTGAACAAGGGTGTCGCGCGGCTGAAGAAGCTCGGTGCGATCAAGTCCACGCTGATCCTCGCCTACAACTACGACGCGCTTCCGCTCGTCGTCGCGGCGGCGAAGTCGACCGGCTCCACCGATCCGCAGAAGATCGCGAAGGCTCTGGAGTCCTCGACCGTCCAGGACAAGGCGAAGACCGCGGTCCTCTCCCACTACGGGTTCACCGCCAAGGTCCACCGTCCTTCGAATGTCGAGAAGGAGTTCGCCTTCATCCCGCCGTCGGCGATCAAGGACGGCCAGTTCCAGTAAGTCGGGCGCCCGGGAAGGTCCGGCGCGGGCCGGAGCTTCCCGGGCCCGGAGGTGTCCGGGCACCGCGACCGAAATCATCGTGAGGATCGGAACATGACCCTGCTCTGGGGCGGCCTCGCCCTCGGTGCGGTGTATGCACTCGTGGCCATCGGCTACAACATCGTGTACATATCCGCCAAGTCATTCAATTTCGCACAAGCGCAGCTGATGATGGCCGGCGCCTTCGTCGCGTACAGCGGCCTGGTCGACTGGAAGTTCTCCACCCTCCTCGTCCTGCTGGTCGCAGGAATCGCCGTCGCGGCGCTTGCCGCTCTCGAGTTCTTCGTGGCGATCCGGCCCGTGCGCGACCCGCACAACATCCTGGTCACCACGCTGGGCGCCGCGATCCTCATCGACGGCGCGGCCCAGCTGACCTGGGGCAGCCAGCCGCTCACGGTGCCGTTCTTCGCCGGGGACAAGGCGGTCACGCTGCTGGGCGGCCGGGTCTATCCGGCCGAGTTGTTCCTGATCGGTCTCGCGGTCGCACTGGTGGTGCTGCTCGTCCGGTTCGGCCGCCGCTCGATGACCGGGCTGGCGCTCCTGGGGATGTCCGAGGACCGCGAAGCCGCGCAGTTGCGTGGTGTCAACGTACGGGCCATGGCGTTCGGCGCGTTCGTCGCGGCCGGAGCACTGGCAGGGCTCCTCGGGGTCTTCGTCGGGCCCAAGACCTTCGCTGTGTCGACGCTCGGTGCCGCGCTCGCGCTCAAAGGGTTCGTCGTGCTTGCCATCGGAGGCTTCGGCTCGATGGAGGGCACCCTGGCCGGCGGCCTGGCCGTCGGCCTGGCCGAAGCGCTGGCCTCGCGATACCTCGGCAGTGAGTACGCCAACCTCACCGTCTTCCTCATCCTCATCGTCGTGCTCCTGGCCCGTCCCGCAGGGCTCTTCGTCCGCGCCAAGGAAAGGATGGTGTGATGCGCCTGCTGCGTCGTGCCGGCGACCTGCCGCTGTGGATCGTCCCGCTCGCGCTCGGCGTCGTGGTGCTTTTCCTGCCCCACCTCGGTGCCAGCGCCTCTTTGATCCGTCAGGTGCAGCTCGCACTGATCCTCTCGCTTCTGGCCGGCGGCCTCAATCTCAGCCTCGGGTTCGCCGGTGAACTCGCCCTCGGCCAGGCCGCGATGTACGCCGGCGGTGCGTACGCGGCGGGCCTGATGTCCCGGGCCGGACACACCGACCTCGCGCTGCAACTGGTGGTCGCCGGTCTTGTCGCCCTGCTGGTCGGCATCGTCACCGGTATCCCCGGCCTGCGCCTGGGCAGTTGGTCCCTGGCGATGACCTCCTTCTTCCTGGTGCTGCTGATCCCCGATGTGATCGCGATCTTCAAGGAGCACACGGGCGGCCGCAACGGGCTCAGCGGCATCCTCCCCGCGACGCTCTTCGGACAGCCGCTCAGCTCCGGCGACTACTACATGGTCATCGTCGTGGTGACCGCCGCCTGGTTCGTGATCATGCGGAACATCGCGGTGTCGCGGCACGGGACCGCGCTGCGCGTGCTCAAGCAGTCACCCGTCCTGGCGGCGTCGATGGGCATCTCCGTCTTCCGGATGAAGCTTCTCGCCTATGCCCTGGGCGCGATCCCCGCGGGACTGGCGGGCGCGCTCTTCGCCGGCCTCGACCTCTACGTCTCCCCGGAGACGTTCTCGTTCACGCTGGCGACGACGGTGCTCGCCGCGTCGATCCTCGGCGGCTCCGCAAGCGTGTACGGCGCCCTCATCGGCGCGTTCGTGCTGCAGTTCGGCCTCAACCAGTCCGGTGAGTACGAGCGTTACTCGCTGCTCGTCACCGGTGGCTTCCTGCTCGTCGGCGGCGTACTGCTGACCGGTGGGCTCAGCGGGCTCGCCCGGAGCGCCTGGGCGAAGGTGCTCGCGCGGGCCCCGCGCGAGGAGCCCCGGCCCGACAGTGATGCGGAGATGCTCCCGCTGACCGGGGCGCCGCTCCATGTGCGGGGTGTGTCCAAGGCGTTCGGCGGCAACCAGGCGCTCGCCGGAGTCGATCTCACCGCCGAGCCCGGCCGTGTCACCGCGCTCATCGGCCCCAACGGCTCGGGCAAGACCACGCTGCTCAACATGATCTGCGGCTTCTACCGCACCGATGCGGGCACGATCCGGCTCGGCGACCGTGAACTTCAGGGACGCGGGCCCGACAGGGTCGCGCGAGCCGGTGTGGGGCGCACCTTCCAGACACCGAACATCCCCGAGGGGATCACGGTGCTGGAGGCGGTCATGTCCGGCCGGTATTCCACCCACCGGGTCACGGTGCTGGAGGCGGTTCTGCGGCTGCCGCGCTACCGCCGGGTGCGGCGCGCGGACTTCACCGAGGCGCGTCGTGTGCTCGATCTGGTGGGCATCCGCCATCTGGAGGATTTCGAAGCGGTCGCCCTGCCGCTGGGACAGCGCAGGCTCCTGGAGGTCGCCCGCTGCCTGGTTCGTCAGCCTGGTGTGCTGTTGCTCGACGAGGTCGCATCCGGCCTCGACGAGGACGAGGTGGACCGGCTCGCCGAGGTCGTTCGGCGGGTCCGCGACGCCGGCGGGACGGTGGTGCTGGTCGAGCACAACTTCCAGCTCGTGCTCTCGCTGGCCGACGAGATCGTCGCCCTCGCCCACGGACAGCTGATGGCCCGTGGCACGCCGGAGGAGATCGAGAACGATCCGAGGGTGATGAGCGAGTACCTCGGCATCGAATCCGCCGAAGCAGGCGGGGACCAGCTCGTGATGAGCGACCTCATGCCCGGGCCGGCCGCCGGAGGAGAACAGTGACCGACGCAGCTTCCACCGCGGCACCCCTGCTCGAGGTCCGTGCCCTCGCCACCGGCTACGGCGATCTCCGGGTCGTCCGGGACGTCTCGCTGGAGGTGCGGCCCGGCGAGATCACCGTTCTCCTCGGCCGCAACGGTGCGGGCAAGACCACCACGCTCCGGGCCATTGCCGGACTGAACAAGGTGCTGGCCGGCGAGGTGCTCTTCGAGGGCGCGGACCTCGCCAAGGCCTCGCCCCACAGCCGGGTCGCCCGCGGAGTGGCCTACGTGCAGGAAGGGAAGAGGGTCTTCCACTCCCAGACGATCGAGCAGAACCTGCTGCTCGGCGCCTTCGCCCGCAAGCGCCGGCGCAGCCGGCTGCGAGAGGACGTGGAGCGGATCTACGAGATCTTCCCCGTCCTGGGCGAGAAGCGCCGGATGCCCGCCGCGAGCATGTCCGGCGGGCAGCAGCAGATGCTGGCCATCGGTCAGGCGCTGATGGCACATCCCAAGCTGCTCATGCTCGACGAACCGTCCGGCGGGCTGGCCCCGGTCATCGTCCGCGAGGTGATGCAGCGTGTGCACGAGCTGAAGGACACCGGCATGGGCATCCTGCTGGTCGAGCAGGCCGTGGAGGCTTCCTTCGCCGTGGCCGACCACGTCGTGGTCCTGGACACCGGGCGTACCGTTCTCTCCGCGCGGGCGTCCGAGGTGAACGACCTCACCGTCCTGCGAGACGCCTACTTCGGCAGGCCGCCCGCCGCCTGACGGGCCGTACGTACGGGGGACGGGCGGATCACCGCCCGTCCCTCGTACGTCAACGGGCCGCTTCCAAGGCCGCGCCCGTCCGCCACGCGTCGAGGTGGCGGCGCAGGAGATCCGGGATCGCGGTCGACGCCCCGTCGGGTGTGACGGTGACGACGGTGATCTTCGCCCGGCCGACCAGGACGTCGTCGGAGGTACGACGCATCTCGTGGCACATGTCGAAGGAGCGCCGGCCGACCCGGCCCAGCCGCAGCTCCGCACGGATCTCGTCGAAGAGGCCCACCGGGACCAGGTACTCGCACTCGGTCCGGCAGGTGACGCTCCAGAAGCCGTGCTCCTGCGCGAGACGGTCCTGGCGCAGTCCGTTGAGGTAGAACCACTCGCTCTGCATCCGCTCCATCCAGGGGAACCAGGCACCGTAGTAGAGGATCCCCGCCGGATCGGTGTCGGCGTATCCCAAGCGGAACGTGAGGGTGTGCAGAGGTCCGGCCGACGTGGCCGCGCGCGTGCTCATCCAGGTCCTTTCGATCCGTGCGTTCGAAGTTCAGGCATGACGGGGGAAGTTGGTCCAGCCCTTGCCGTCGACTCGGGCATACCACCCGGAGGCGGCCAGGGTGCCGCCGTCGACGGGCAGGGTGTGGCCGGTCACGTACGCGGCGGCGTCCGAGGTCAGGAACTCGATCACCCGCGCGTATTCGTCCACATGGCCGAAGCGGCCCAGGGGAACCCAGGTCCGGACCCGGTCGGGATCGCGGTCCCCGATCATCAGCGCGGCCGGGGTCTGCTCGCTGTCGGCGAGGTCGGGAGCGATCGCGTTCACCCTGATCCCGTGCCGGCCCACCTCGACCGCCAGGCTCTTGGTGAACGCGACCACCCCGGCGTTGTAGGCCGAGTAGACGACATGGCCCGGGATACCGCGGAGCGCCTCGACAGTCGCGTTGTTGACGATGCAGCCGCGCCCGCGTTCGACCATCCCAGGGAGAACCGCGTGGGTCAGGCGCAGGACGTGCAGCAGATTGAGCTGGTGCATCCGGTCCCATTGCTCCGGGTCGCTGTGCAGGAAGTCGCGGGCCGCCGGACGGAAGTCCCCGACGTTGTTCACCAGGACGCCGACCTGGCCCAGTTCGTCGGCCGTGGCAGTGATCCGGGCGACGGTGTCGGCGTCGGTCACATCGCCGCTCACCACGACACAGCGTCCGCCGCCGTCCGTGATCTCCGCGCACGTCACTGCTGCGGCGGCCGCGTCGATGTCGTTGAGCAGCACCAGGTCGCCGCGTCGGGCGAGGCGACGTGCGGTGGCGCCGCCGATACCCAGGGCACCGCCGGTCACGATGCTGACTTGACGTTCCGTCATCTGTGCCTCCATCTAAAGCAACCTAGCACTTGTTTGGTTCGTCATCTACGATGTCAACCACCCGGACGAGAAGGGCGACACGTGGTGGTCAGCTTCGACATGAGGGGCAAGGTCGTACTCGTCACCGGAGGCGCCCGCGGCGTGGGGGACGGCATCGTGTCGACCTTCCTCGAAGCCGGTGCCGATCTGGAGATCTGCGGGCGCAGCCTGCCGCAGGACCTCCGGGCGGTCGAAGGCCGGCGACCCAGGTTCTCCCAGGTGGATGTCCGCGACGCCGACCAGGTGAGCGCGTGGATCGCGGACGTCGTCGACCGGCACGGCCGCCTCGACGTCGTGGTCAACAACGCCGGCGGCGCACCGTTCACGGACTTCGCCTCCGCATCACCCCGCTTCCACGACAAGATCGCCTCGCTCAACCTGATGGCCGCCGTCTACGTCTGCCACGCGGCGTACCCGGCGCTGCGCAGATCCGGCTCCGGCTCGGTCGTCAACATCACCTCGATCTCGGCACGCAGGCCGAGCCCCGGCACGGCGGTGTACGGGGCGGCCAAGGCGGCGGTGGAGAGCCTGACGGGAAGTCTCGCCGTGGAATGGGCACCCGACGTGCGAGTCAACGCGGTCAGCTGCGGCCTGGTCGCCACACCCGGCTCGGCCGACCACTACGGCGACGCAGAGCAGTTCGCGCGGGTCGCGGCGACCATTCCCCGCGGCGTCTTCGCCAAGCCCGAAGAGATCGGCGCCGCCTGCCTCATGCTCGCCTCGCCGCTCGCCGGCCACATCACGGGCGCCGTGCTCAACGTCGACGGCGGCGGGGAGTGGCCCGCCTTCCTGCAGCACACGCCCAACGCCTGAGCGAGGCCACCTCCCTGAAGGGAGGGGAGCGCGAGAGACGTCGCGACCGAAGGAACCCGAGGGCGCCGCCCCTGACCCCGTGGGCCAGGGGCGGTTGTTGTACGCGGTCAACTGCCGTGGGACAGGTCCTTCTTGAGCACCTTGCCGCCGGCGTTGCGCGGGAGCGCGTCGGTGACGACGAACGTCCGCGGCACCTTGAAGTTGGCCAGTTGCTCCCGGCAGTAGGCGGTGAGCTGCCCGGCGTCGAGTACGGCGCCCCGCCGCGGCACCACGTAAGCCCGGCCGACGGATCCCAGCCGCTCGTCGGGGACGCCGACGACAGCTGACTCGATGAGGTCGGGGTGGCGGCTGAGCACGTTCTCCACCTCGGCGGGGTACACGTTGAAACCGCCGACCGTGAACATGTCCTTGATCCGGTCCGTGATCTTGAGGCAGCCGTGCTCGTCGAGGCGGCCGACGTCGCCGGTGCGGAACCATCCGTGGCGGTCCACGGCCGCCGCGGTCGACGCCGGATCCTCGAAGTAGCCGAGCATCACGTTCTCGCCGCGCAGCCGGATCTCGCCGTCGGTTCCCACCGGGACCGGCGCACCCGACGGATCGACGACCTCGATCTCGACACCCGGCACCGCCGGACCGGTGGTCTCTGCGACATGGCGGGGATCCTCGCCCGGCCGGGACTGGGTCGCGACGACGCACTCCGTGAGGCCGTAGGCCTGGGCGACGGTCTTGAACCCGAGCACGTCCCGCATCTGCTCGAACAAAGACTCCGGCACCGATGCGGCGCCGGCGATCGCGAACCGCAGGGAGGACAGGTCGAAGTCGCGCAGCCGCGGATGGTTGATGAGCGTGGTGAAGATCGTGGGCGCCCCGGGCAGGACGGTGATCCGCTCGCTCTGGACCAGTTCCATGAGCGCGACCGGGACGAAGGTCGGCACCGGATGGATCGCGGTTCCCGCGGTGAGCGCCGAGACGATGCCGGCCTTGTACCCGAAGCCGTGGAAGAACGGGTTCACGATCGCGTACCGGTCCCTGTCGTCGAGCCCGGCCCCGCGCGCCCAGACCTCCGCCACACCGATCGTCTGGCGGTGCGCGCTCATCACACCCTTCGGGACGCCCGTGGTGCCCGAGGTGAACAGGATGTCGCACACCGTGTCCGGCGTGACTCCGGCGGCGGCCTCGGCCACCCGGTCGGAGGCGATCGAGTCCGCCCGGTCGAGGAACTCCGTCCAGCCGATCGTCGCGGGGTACCCGCTCTCGGCGACGTCGACCACCGTGTGCAGGTGCTCCAGTCCGAACAGGCCGCCCGAGCGGGCGCCCTCCCCGGCCTGCTCGAGCATGGCCAGGTAGTCGGCGCCCAGGAAGCCGTTCGCGGTCACCAGTACACTCGCCCGGGACCGTGCGAGGATCACTCTGGCCTCGTGGCCCCGGTAGCGCGTATTGAGCGGCACGACGGATGCTCCGAGATTCTGGGCGCCCAGCAGTGCCAGGATGAACTCGTGCCGGTTCGGCACCCAGACCGCCACCCGGTCGCCCGGCGCCACTCCGGTGGCCAGGAACGCGCGACTGACCCGTTCGACCGACGCCGCGAGCCCGGAGTAGCTCAGCCTGACGTGGCCGTCCACGATCGCCGGCCGGTCTGCGAACTGCTCGGCGCCGTAGGACAGTAGGGCGGGAACCGTACGTGGTGTCATGGACCAGACTCCTAGTTGAGCAAGTGCTTGTTAGGTACACTGCGTCTGGGCACCATGATCTGTGTCATGAACGCCCATGCGCAGTGCCGACCGGCGCAGCAGAAGGGAACGGGGAGATGGCGACGACTCAGGCCGCAGGAAAGGGCCGCAGGCGAGGCAGCTCGACCAGCTCCGCACGCCGGGCGCAGCTTCTCGCCATCGCGGCCGAGATGTTCGCGACGCGTGGCTACGCCCAGACGACGGTCCGCGACATCGCGGACGAGGCGGGCATCCTGTCCGGCAGCCTCTATCACCACTTCTCGTCGAAGGAGGCGATGCTCACAGAGATCCTCCAGGGCTTCCTCGGCGGCCTCCATCAGCGGTTCGTGCAGATCGTCGAAGAGGGCGACAACCCGAAGGACATCCTCGACGAGCTGATCCGGTGCTCGTTCGCGACCATTCACGAAGCCCCGCAGGCCGTCGCGCTGTACCAGAACGAGTCCTCGTTCCTGGCCACGGTGCCCGGGTTCGACTTCGTCGCCAAGACCAGTCGGGACATCGAGCAGGTGTGGCTCGGCGTTCTCGACGCGGGCCGGATGTCCGGCATCTTCCGCAAGGATCTCGACCGGGACCTCGCGTACCGCTACATCCGGGACGCTGTCTGGTCCGCCGTCCGCTGGTACCGGCCCGGAGGCCGCTTCAGTTACGAGACCATGGCGGAGCAGTACCTCGTGATGCTGCACGACGGCCTGCTCAGGCCCTGACTCCCGGCCCGGCGGGCGAGACCGGGCGTTCAGGCCCGGACCTCGCGCTCTCGCAGGCCGGCCGGGTCGATCACCTCGCGGATCAGCCGCAGTTCGGCCTCGTCGGGGAGCCTGGTCGTGGTCGCCGTCGAGACGTCCAGGGTGAAGCCCGTCTTCTCGGCCACTTCGTCGGCGGTCACTCCGGGGTGCAGCGAGCGGACTTTCAGCCGGCCGTCGGCGTCGTAGTCGAGCACGGCGAGGTCGGTGACCACCACGCCGAGCCTGTGGAACCGCAGGGATGTGCTCCGATGGGCGCGGGCACGGTCGTTGCCGACACCGCAGACCACGTCGACCTGCTCGACGAAGACCCGGGGCGAGTGTGACGGCACCCAGTAGTCGACCCGGTGGTTGACGGTGTTGCCCGGCGCGCCGCGGACTCCGATGAGCTGTCGTCTCGGCCGGCGCCAGTCCCCGATCGCCGAGATGTTCTGGTTGCCGTACCGGTCGAGCTGGCCGGCACCCATCATGCTGTGCCGGCGGCCGGTGCCGAGGATGTCGAAGACGCTCCGGAGCGGGGCCCAGCCTTCGATGGTGCCACCGGCAGCGGCGCCCCGGCCGAGCGGCGGGGGCTCGCTCATCAAGAAGCACTCCCCGTCGGTCAGGACCAGATCGGGGGAGTGGGTCAGCCGCGCCAGCCTGGCGCTGATGGCCGGGATCGTCCCGACCGCGTGGGCCAGCACCTCGCCCGCACCGCGCCAGGCGTCGCCGCAGGCGACCGCGCAGATCTCGGCCCTGGTCGCGTCCGTACTCACCGCTGCTCCCCGCTGTCGGTCCGGCTCTGGTGGTGGGCTTCGACGGCGCGCAGGTAGTCCGCCTCGTCGCCGCCGAGGAAGGTCTCCCGGAAGGCGTTCCAGGACGCGGCGTCCTGGGCGGCGGCCACGTAGTGCTTCTGGAAGGCCTCGTCGCGCCCGTAGTCCGGCTCGCATGAGGTGAAGTGCGCGCCCCGCGGCGCCTCGACCACCGCGGTGACGAACATCCGGCTGAGCAACAGGGACTGCGGCGGTCCGAGCTTGCTCAGCTCCGCGGTGTCCACCAACTGCTCGACGCTCATGATGCAGCGGTCGGAGGCCCTGGCGAACAGGTCGTCGAAGTAGGGGTCGGGGCCCAGGTACTGGCCGTTGCCCTGGGCGTCGCCGCGGTTGAGATGGATGAGCGAGATGTCCATCCGCACACCCGGCACCGCGACGTACACGTCGTCGTCGTACGGCGAGGCGACCGTCTTCATCCCGGGGTTCATGCTCATCACGTCGCTGGCGAGGCCGGCTCGTGCGGGCAGGAACGACAGCCGACCGGCCCCCGCGCGCAGTGCGGTGACGAACATGCCTTCGTCGTACTCGGCGGTCTCGAGCGCGCCCGACTCGCGCGCCGCCCGGAAGTGGGGGTCGAGCGGGATGCTGTCGAGCGACACGAAGCCGTAGACGAGCTTGCGGACCTTGCCGGCGGCGCAGAGCAGCCCTACATCGGGGCCGCCGAACGTGACGACCGTGAGGTCCTGGACGTCGCTGCGCAGCAATGCGCGCACCAGCGCCATCGGCTTGCGCCGCGAGCCCCAGCCGCCGATGCCGATGGTCATGCCGGACTCGACCTGGCTCACAGCCGAGGCGAGCGACATGGTCTTGTCGGCCACGCCATCCCCTCCCTAAACCTAGCGCTTGTTTGGTAGCGTAGCCGGGTGTGGCGCGGTTGTCACGAGGGTGGTTGCGCGGTTGCCGGTTGATCAAGCGCTTGGTTTGGAGTGGGGATGGAACATACGGCAGTGACAGGCAGCGCCGCCGGTCGTACGGCGGTGGGCGAGTGAGCGGTATGCCCCGCCGTCGCCTGGGCGACCTCGAGGTCTCCGCGCTCGGGTTCGGTGCCATGACGCTCACCCAGGTGCCCGGTCACGACGTCGAGCGCGGGGTTCGTGCCGTGCACGCGGCGCTCGATGCCGGGATCACCCTGTTCGACACCGCGGACGTGTACGGCCCCACGGGCGGTTACGGCGTGAACGAGACCGCGCTCGTGGCGGCGCTCCGGTCCTGGCCCGGCTCCCTGGACGACGTCGTCGTGGCGACCAAGGGCGGCCATACGCGACCCGGTGAGACCACGTGGTGGATCGACGGGAGCGCCGCGCACCTGCGCCGCGCCTGTGAGGAATCGCTGCGCCGGCTCGACTTCGACGCGCTGCCGCTGTACCAGCACCACAGGCCCGATCCCCGTCGGCCGTACGCGGAGTCGATGCAGGCACTGCGGGACCTGTACGACGACGGCCTGGTGCGGCGCGTCGGTATCTCCAACGCCGGTGTCGAGCAGATCCGCGAGGCCACCGCGATCCTCGGTGACGCGCTCGTCTCGGTGCAGAACGAGTACTCGCCCGGCCGGCGGGTCGGTGAGCAGGAGATCGCACTCTGCGAGGAACTGGGGCTCGCCTTCCTCTCGTGGGGCCCGCTGGGCGGCATGCGGGAGGCCAAGGCTCTGGGGTCCTCGACGGCGGCGTTCGCCGAGGTGGCGGCGGAGCGCGGGGTCAGTCCGCAACGCGTGGCCCTGGCCTGGCAGTTGGCCCGCTCGCCGGTGATCATTCCCATCCCGGGGGCGAGCCGCCCCGAGTCCGTGCGGGACTCGGTTCCGGCGGTGGAGCTGGTGCTGACCGAGGCCGAGCTCGCCGCCCTCGACGGGGTGGGCCGGTGATCTCAGTGCGGCGGTTCGACCAGTTCCACCCGGACGCGGTCGGGGTCCAGTACGTAGACGACCCGGTGGCCGGCGAGCGGCTCACCGGCCACGATCGGTGCGGACAGAGCGGTGGCGCCGCGGCCGCGCAGCCGCTCCAGGGCGGCATCGAGGTCGGGCACCAGGATGGCCACATGGGCGGCGCCGACATGGCCGTTGTCGGGGTCGATGACGACATCCGAGCCGCCGACGTACTGGAGCAGCTCGACCGTCGTCGTGCCGGCCGCGGCGGTGACGAACGCCTGGCGGACGATGACCCCCGGGTGCCCGGTCACCGCGTCGACGCGGGGGCCGCGGCGCTCGTAGGGGCCGAGCCGCTCGCCACCGAGCAGGTCCTCGTAGAAGGCCAGCGAACGTTCCAGATCGCTGACGGTGATTCCGACGTGGTGGACGGCTGTCATGGTCGATGTCCTCGGTGTCTCGGCGTTGCCGGTCAGATCGCAATCTAGCAAGCGCTTGGTTAACGTGAGGGAGGAAGTCATGTCCGGCCTGGTTGACCTGACGGGGAAAGTGGTGCTCGTGACCGGTGGGGGGCGCGGTCTCGGCGCAGCCCACGCACGCACCCTCGCCGCACAGGGCGCGAGTCTTGTGCTCACCGACGTCACCGCGGAGCCCGCCGAGGAGACGGCCGCCGCGCTTGACGGGCAGCATCTGGCCGCCGCGCTCGACGTCGGTGACCGTGAGGCGTGGGACCGTGTCGTCGCACTGGGTGTCGAACGGTTCGGCAGGATCGACGGGCTGGTCAACAACGCCGGGCTCTGCCTGGCGGCGCCGTTCCTGGAGACCAAGCCCGACATGTTCGAATCCCAACTCCGGGTCAATCTCTACGGCGCGGTGCACGGCATGCAGGCCGTGGTCCCGCACATGCCGGCCGGCGGCTCCATCGTGAACATCGCCTCGGTTGCCGGACTCTTCGGCTGGCGCAACTCCACGGCGTACTCGGCGTCGAAGTTCGCGCTGCGCGGTCTCACCCACTCGGCGGCGCTCGATCTCGGCGAGCTGGGTATCCGGGTCAACTGCGTGTGTCCGGGCGCCGCCGACACGGCGATGCTGTCGCAGGAGTCCCGCGCCGGCCGCGGGGTGGTGGCGGACCTGCCCGTCCCCCGGGCGGCCCGCCCCGAGGAGATCAGCGCCCTGGTCGCCTTCCTGATCAGCGATGCCGCGAGCTACTGCACCGGCCAGGACTTCGTCGCCGACGGCGGGATGAAGGCGTGACCTGCTACGAGATCAACGGCGTCGTCCCGGCTGTGGACCCCACGGCGTTCGTCCATCCTTCCGCCACGCTGATCGGCGACGTCATCGTCGGGGCGGACTGCTACATCGGGCCGAGTGCCAGCCTGCGGGGCGACTTCGGCCGAATCGTCGTCGGCGCCGGCTCGAACGTGCAGGACGCCTGCGTGGTGCACGCGTTCCCGGGGGCCGACGCGGTGCTCACCGAGGAGTGCCACATCGGGCACGGAGCGATCCTGCACGGATGCCGGATCGGGCGACACGTCCTGGTGGGCATGAACGCCGTGATCATGGACGGAGCCGACATCGGCGAGGGCTCTCTGGTCGGCGCGTGCAGCTTCGTGCGCGCCGGCACGACCGTGCCGGTCCGCTCGCTCGTGGTCGGCAATCCGGCGACGGTGGTCCGTGAACTGGACGAGGACATGCTCGCCTGGAAGCGGGACGGTGCCCGCGTCTACCAGGAGCTGGCCGAGCGGAGCCGAAGGACGATGCGGCCCGTCGAGCCGCTCACCGCGCCGGAGACTCACCGACGCCGGGTCAGTACCGGTCCGGACGTCTCCCGGCCCCTCCACGAGCTCCGGGCCGAGCGTGCGAACCGGAACGGTTCCCCGTGACGTCCGCGCGACGGGAACTGGTGAGTGCGACCAGGGCGCTGGTCTCCGCCGTCGGGCGGACCGCGATCGGCCATCTGGAGATGCACCGGCTGGCGGCCCGGCTCCGCGAACTGACACCGACGCTCGAAGCGTCCCGGCTGCCCCGCGTGCCCCGCACCCGCTTCGACGACGCGGTCGGGGCACCGGAGTACGCCTGGCAGCGGGACAACCCGGCGCTGCCGGGCGTCGAGATCCGGTTCGTGGACGGTACGGCGCGGGCGGAGCTGCCGGACGGTCTCGACCACCTCTTCGAGGGGCCGGAGAACCTGGTGCACGGGGGCGTGGCCGCGATGCTCATGGACGTGGTGCTGTCGAGTCTCGTGCAGTTCCACGGGATCCGGTGCGTGACGGCGTCGCTCACCGTCGACTTCCGCCGGCCCACCCCGCTGCACCGGCCGCTGACCCTGACCGGCCGCATCGACGAACTCCACGAGCGCAAGGCGCTGGCCTCCGGCAGGGTGCTGCACGCGGGGGTCCCGACCATCGAGGCGCGAGGCGTCTTCGTCCGGGTCACTCCCGAGGAGGGGAGCTGAGCGCCGGGGAGGGGCGCCGGGCGTTCTCGACGAGGGCCCGTCGGTGCTCCGCGGCGCGGCCGAACAGCTGCGCCGTCGCGTGGGCGCGCTTGAAGTAGAGATGCGCGTCGTGCTCCCACGTGATCGCGATACCACCGTGCAACTGCACCATTTCCGCGGCCACATGGTGGAACGCGTCGGAGCACCATGCCTTCGCCAGGGCCGCCTGCCGTTCGATGTCGTCCGGTGCGTGGTCCACCGACCAGGCAGCCGCCCACGACATCGACCGGGCGGTCTCGACGGCGACGAGCATGTCGGCGCACCGGTGCTTGAGGGCCTGGAAGGAACCGAGCGGCCGGCCGAACTGCACCCGCTCCTTCAGGTATTCCACGGTGAGGTCGAGGGCGCGCTGCGCGGCCCCGGTCTGCAACGCGGTCGTGGCGATCGCCCCGAGGGCGCGTAGCCGCGGCAGCACCTTGGAGGCGTCGGCGGCGAGTACCCGAGCGGGCGCACCGTGGAAATCGACCGCGGCGAAACGGAGCGTCGGGTCGACGCCCGGTGTCGCCGCCACGACCGTACCCGGCTCCCCGGGCCTCACCTCGAAGAGCCCCGGGCCGGTCCCGGTGTCCGCCACGACGATGAGCAGATCGGCACCGACGCCGTCGAGCACCAGCGTGGCACGGCCGTCCAGCTGCCACGGTTCGCCCGGCCTGGCGGTCACGCCAGAGCCGTCCAGCGGCCATCGGCCGCCGTCGTCGGCCCAGCACAGCGCGGCGACGCTGCCGCCCTCGGCCAGCGCGGGGAGCAACCGCTCGCACGCCTCGGAGGATCCACTGAGCAGCAGCGCCTGGGTGGCGAGCACACCGGAGCCGAGCAGCGGCGAGGGCGTCAGGCCCGAACCGAGCTCCTCCAGCACCAGATGGGTCTCCAGGGAGGAGAACCCCGCGCCGCCGTACGCCTCCGGCACCGCCAGCGAGGCCGCGCCGATCTCCTCGCACAAGGCACGCCAGAGTTCCGCGTCGTAGCCGAGGTCGCCGGCGACGACCGCGCGCAGGTCCAGGGCGCCGGCACGCCTGGTGACCAAGGACCGGACCGTGCGGACCAGCTCCCGCTGCTCGTCGGTGAGGCCGAAATACATGGGATCAGCTCCTGACCAATGCGTCGAGCACACGTGTGCGATGCGCGGCCGTCGTTCCCCACGCGCCCACCAGGGCGCGCACCTTGAGGAGCCACGGGCTCAGGTCGAACTCCGGGGTGTAGCCGACCGCACCGTGGATCTGCGGCGCGGTGCGATCGGCGAGGTACGCGGCGTCCGTGCAGGCGGCCACCTTCGCGGCCGATACGTCGCGGGGCGCGTCGCCGGTACGGGCGGCCGGTTCGGGAGCCGCACCGCGAGCGAGTGGCCGGGCGAAGTCCAGGCTCACGCGGACGTCCGCGAGGGCGTGCTCGACCGCCTGGTACGCACCGATGACGCGGCCGAACCGGCGGCGGACCCCGGCGTACGCGACCGACTCCTTCAGCAGCAGCGCGCCCGCGCCGAGCAGGGTCGCGGCGCACGCGAGTGCGGCGGCGTCCGGCGCCACCGCAGGGCGG
Source organism: Streptomyces sp. NPDC002520 (assembly GCF_053595235.1). NCBI lineage: Bacteria > Bacillati > Actinomycetota > Actinomycetes > Kitasatosporales > Streptomycetaceae > Streptomyces > Streptomyces sp. NPDC002520. Next base: position 54,193 of record NZ_JBSFXG010000010.1, read on the forward strand.
TCCGCGCCGATGCGGCCGACGGGCTCACCCGGTTCGACGTCGAACATGCGCCGGTCGGGATCCACCGGCTCCCGGGCCTCTCGGGCGACCACGGACCAGTGACCGCCGGCCGGGGTCCGCTCCCACTGGCGATGGGCTCGGGCGCCGTCCTCCGTGTTCATCGACGGGAGCCGCCCCGGACTGTGCTCGGCCGGCCACGTCCGGGCCTTCGCCCTGAACGCTGCTTCCTGTTCGGTGAACTGGAGCGTCATGCCGGGCCTGCCGCTCGCTTGCCGGCGGCTGCCATCGCGCGCGCGTCGAGCCCGGCCAGTGAGTCGGCGCCGACCTCGGCGTTGTGCGCGTGTGCCGCGTGGTGGAGGCCGAACACCGAGTCCATGCCGGCGCGCAGGCCCATCAGGTCCTCGGCCTGGTTGACGGCCTTCTTCGTCAGCGCCAGCCCCAGGCGGGGCATGCCCGCGATCCGCTCGGCCATCGCGAACACCGTGCGCTCCAGGTCGGCGCGCGGCACGACATGGTTCACCATGCCGAGCTCATGAGCGCGCTGTGCGGTGAACCGGTCGCCGGTGTACAGGAACTCCTTGGCGGCGCGCGGGTTCATCACCCAGGGGTGTGCGAAGTACTCCACGCCCGGGATGCCCATCCGGACCACGGGGTCGGAGAAGAACGCGTCGTCGGAGGCGATGACGAAGTCACAGGACCAGGCCAGCATCAGTCCGCCCGCGACGCACGCGCCCTGGACCATCGCGATCATCGGCTTGGGGATCTCCCGCCAGCGTCGGCACATGCCGAGGTAGACCTCCGACTCGCGGGCGAAACGCGAGTCGACGCCCTGCTTGTCGGTGTGGTCCCACCAGAGCACGGCCTTGCGCTCGAACGACTCGTGGATGTCGCGGCCGGGCGTGCCGATGTCGTGACCGCCGCAGAAGTGCTTGCCCTTGCCGGCCAGCACGATCGCCTTCACGTCGTTGTCGTCGACGGCGCGGGCGAACGCCGCGTCCAGCGCGTACGTCACCTTGGCGTTCTGGGCGTTGCTGTAGCGGGGCCGGTTCAGCGAGACCACGGCGATCGGACCGCGCACTTCGTAGGTCACCACGGGACCTACGTCGTGGGGCTGCTCCTGCTCGCTCATGTGTCCTCCGAAAGTCGTCGCCAACGTGTCCTGTGCATGCCGGGGAGGCGGCAGAGCGCGCACATCCGTTATACCAAACAAGTGCTTGGTAGGCTATCGTGCGTGCTATCCCTGCCTGCCGTTCTGCGACGAGCCGACCGTCCGGAGCGCGCGATCACCTGAGGAGTGCTATGGACCTGACCTTCTCCGCAGAGGACGAGGCGTTTCGCGAAGAGGTCCGGCAGTGGCTCAGGGACAACCTCGTGGGCGAGTTCGCGCAGCTCAAGGGCCTCGGCGGGTCAGGCCGGGAGCACGAGGCGCACGAGGCCAGGACCGCGTGGAACCAGCACCTCGCGGCGGCCGGCTGGACCTGTCTGGGCTGGCCGGTCGAACACGGTGGGCGTGGACTGAGCCTGTTCCAGCAGGTCATCTTCCACGAGGAGTACGCCCGTGCCGATGCGCCGGCCCGGGTCAACCACCTCGGCGAGGAGCTGCTCGGCCCGACCCTGATCGCCCACGGCACCGAGGAGCAGCGCCGCCGCTTCCTGCCAGGGATCGCGGGTGTCACCGAGCTCTGGTGCCAGGGCTACTCCGAGCCGGACGCCGGCTCGGACCTGGCCAATGTCCGTACCCGGGCGCGGCGCGAGGGCGATCGCTGGGTGATCGACGGCCAGAAGGTGTGGACGTCGCTCGCCCAGCATGCCGACTGGTGCTTCGCCGTGGTCCGCACCGAGGCGGGATCGCAGCGGCACGCGGGCCTGTCGTACCTGCTGGTGCCGATGCGTCAGGAAGGCGTCGAGATCCGCCCCATCCAGCAGCTGACCGGCACCTGCGAGTTCAACGAGGTCTTCTTCGACGGCGCCGTCACCGACGCCGCCCTGGTGGTCGGTGCCCCCGGCGACGGCTGGCGCGTGGCGATGGCGACGCTCGGCTTCGAGCGCGGCGTGTCGACCATCGGGCAACAGGTCGGCTTCGCGCGCGAGCTCGACCTCGTGACCGACACCGCCCGCGCGAACGGGCGCATCGACGACCCCGACATCGCCGACCGGATCGCACGCGCGACCCTCGGCCTCGAAGTCCTGAGAACCCACGCGCTGCGGACGCTGAGCCATTACGACGCCGGATCACAGGGGCCGGAGGCCTCGGTGTCGAAGCTCCTGTGGGGCCGGTGGCATCGGGAGCTGGGCGAGCTCGCGATGGACGTTCTCGGGGGCAGCGCACTCACCGTCGAACGAGCGCCGTACGAACTTGACCGGCTGCAGAGCCTGTTCCTCTTCAGCCGCGCCGACACCATCTACGGAGGGTCGGACGAGATCCAGCGCACCATCATCGCCGAGCGCGTACTCGGCCTGCCGAAGGAGTCCCGAGGATGACCCGCACGCAGCAGCCCGTTCCCGCCTGCGTCCCGGCCCACGGCCTGCTGAGGGACCGGACCGTGGTCGTCACCGCGGCGGTCGGCGCCGGGATCGGCGCCGCGGTCGTCCGCCGGGTCCTCGGGGAGGGCGTTGACGGCCGGGTAGTCCATGGCGACCACAGCGATGCGACCGTCGACGAGTTCCGTGGAGATGCCCATCACATTCTGACGAGCGATTGCTTTGTGCACTAGCATTTGCTTGGTTTCTGGAAGCGTCAGTCTCACCGAGAGGAAGTGACATGCCAGGGATCCTCGACGGACGGGTGGCCCTCGTCACCGGGGCCGGCCGCGGCCTCGGACGCGAGCAATCGGTCTACGGGGCGCGGTCATGAGCGCCGCCCCCGAACTCGTCCCCCAACTCGCCCCCGCGGGCGCCTGGGCAGGACGCGAACTCGGTACCCGACGCGTGACGTGGACGGAGCGGGACGCGATTCTCTTCGCGCTCGCTGTCGGAGTGTCCCCGGACCGCCTCGACCTGGTCTTCGAAGACCGGCTCCGGGTGCTCCCGACCTTCGCGCTCACGCTCGCGCAGTGGGCGCCCGATCTGCTCGGCGCCGGCGGCGCCTTCCAGGTCGGCACCGCCCTGCACGGCGCTCAGCGGCTCGAGGTGCGCGGTCCGCTCCCACCGCATGGCGAGCTCGACCTGACCGCCCGCGTACGGGCGGTCTGGGACAAGGGAGCCGCCGCCGTCTTCGAGGTGGAGGTCACGAGCGAGCTCTTCCGGGCCACCTGGTCGATCTTCGCCCCCGGTGCGGGCGGATTCGGCGGCGAGCGCGGACCCTCGCGCCCGGCCGGGCCCTCCACACCTGCGACGTGGACGCAGGATCTGGCGGTGGCGCCCAACGCAGCCGCGCTGTACCGGCTCCTGGGCGACCGCCACCACATCCACATCGATCCACAGGCGGCCGCGGGGATAGGCCAGCCCCGGCCGATCCTGCACGGCCTCGCCACCCTGGCCTCCGCGGCGGTCGTCCTGGCCGATCGCGTGGATGCCCACCCGGCTGACCTGACCCGGCTCGAAGGCCGGTTCAGCTCGGTCGTGTTCCCCGGCGAGACGGTGCGCATCGAGGCCTGGGGCGACGGCGGGTTCCGGGTGCGCTCGCCCCGCGAGGTCGCAATCGACGGCGGCGTGGCCGAATTCTCGGACCGGTGCGTATGAAGACCCTGGTCATCGGTGGTACAGGCCTGATCGGCGTTCACGCCGCCCTCGAACTCCTGGGCCGCGGCCACGAGGTGGTGATCGCGGGACGTCGCCGGCCCGACGCGTCGTCGCCCGTCGCATCGCTCGACTTCAGGTCCGGCGACTATGCGAACGGCGACTTCGACATCGACGTGCTTCGGGGTTTCGAGGCGGTCGTCTTCGCGGCAGGCAGCGATGTCCGGCATGTGCGGCCGGAGAACGAGGGCGCGGATTTCTGGACGCGGTACCAGTCCGCCGGCGTGCCCGCACTGGCCCGTCGCGCGCGAGACGCGGGAGTCCAGCGCTTCGTGCAGGTCGGCAGCTGTTACCACATGGTCCGGCCGGACCTGATCACGACCGATCCCTATGTGAGGGCCCGCCGGGACGCCGACGAAGGGGCCCGCGCGCTCTCGAGCGGCGACTTCGCCGTCACCACGGTGAACCCGCCTCCCATCGTCGGAATGATCCCAGGCTCGTCCGCCCGCTGGTTCGCACGAATGGTGCGATGGGCCCGGGGAGAGCACGACGACCGGTTCCCGCCTCTGGTCGCGCCGCCGGGCGGCACCAACTACCTCACCGCACGCTCGCTGGCCGAGACGATCGCCGGGGCGCTTGAACACGGTGCGTCCGGCGCGGCCTACCTGGTCGGCGACCAGAACCTCACATACGCGGAGTACTTCCAGCTGCTCGTCGACATCGCCGGGGGGACCGGGCAGGTCCGGGTTCTCGATGCCGAACACCCTTTCCTCCCCGACCGGATGATCGTCCCCGGTCGCGGAGCAGTGGTGCGTTATGAGCCGCCCGCGGACGAGGTCGCCCTGCTCGGCTACCGGCGTGAGGACGTGGCCGCGACGCTGACCGAGATGGTCGAGGCGAGTTGAGGGTCGGCCCGAAGCTGAGCCGGCCCTCGTGACCGGCGGGTCGGCTCACGCGACCGCTGCCCCGTCCTTCGCCGGGCCTGCCGAGGTGCCCGCCGCCGGGGCGGCCCCGCACCTGGAGGCCGCTGCCCGGCAGCGAACCTGTACCGCGGCGGCCTCGCGCCGACGCGTCGAGAACGGGCGGCCGGCTCCCTGATGCGCCACCGCGATCATGCCCTTGACCTCCGCGATCCTGGACGCCGTGACCGGCGAGTGAATGAATCGAACCGGCGACCGGTGCACCAAGGCAGCCGTCACGGCTGGAGGATCGAGATCTCCAGCTCAGGATCGAATCCGGAGTCCGCAGCGACCCGGCGAGCGAACTCGCGAACACCCTCCAGTTGGCGTTCGCCGAAGGAGAAGTCCAGAGCCTCGGTGTAGTAGCGGCGCAAGGTCTCCTCGTCGAACGCCTCCCATCGGGCGGCCTGCTCGCAGACCTTGTCGACCTCGGCCATCGAGAGGTCCCGGGACTCCAGGAAGGCCCGGTGTACCTCGCGCACGATGTGTGGGTTCTGCTCCAAGTAGTCCTTGCGGGCGGCCCAGGCCGCGAAAACGAACGGCAGACCGGTCCATGCCTTCCACATCTCGCCCAGGTCGTACACCCGCAGGCCCAGCTCCTTGGCCTGATGAAGGTAGGTGCGCAGCGCGGCGTCGCCGATCACAACCGCGGCGTCCGCGTCCTGCATCATCACCGGCAGGTCCGGCGGGCAGGTGAAGTACTCCGGACGGACCCCTTCCCGTTCCTCCAACAGGAGCCGAGCCAGGCGTACCGACGAGCGCGAGGTGGAACCCAAGGCGACCCGGCGCCCGTCCAACTCGCCCAGCGGGACCTGGCTGAGGATCAGGCAGGAGGTCACCGGACCGTCGCTGCCCACCGCGATGTCCGGCAGCAGCACCAAGTCGTCGGCGTGCTTGAGATACTCCATGCAGGCGATCGGACCGATGTCCAGGGCTCCGTCGACCAGCAGGTTGCTCAGCCGGTCCGGGGTGTCCTTGGTCAGCTCCAGGTCGAGCAAGCTGCCGGTGCGGGCCAGGCCCCAGTAAATCGGCAGACAGTTGAGGAACTGGATGTGCCCGACCCGGGGACGCTTGGCCGGTACATGCGGGACGCGAGCTACGCGAGAAATATCCACTCCCGCAGGCTAGTGCTTCACTCCGAGAGCAGGATGTGACCTCTGGTGTCGGCTCCCGGGACTCTCGTGCCCTGCTGGTCCGCGCCCCCCCCCGCGAACGGCTGCCTGCGCTGTCCACCGCGTGACCTGTCGGTCGGTGGCCGCCTACCACGGCTGGTGTGGGCCAAGCGCCGCTGGAACAAGACAATCGCCCGCGACGCCTACGGCTTCCGCAGCCCAGGCAACCAGCGCTTCCGCACCCGCTGCGCGACCACCCGTCGAGCCCGTGGACACCTCGATGCCCGCTAATTTCGTTGAGCCCGCACCCTGCAATCGTGTTGGCTAGCGGCACCGAACTGTCAGTACCGCAGGTGTCCGCTTGGCTGTAGCAGGGAGTTGAACGTGCAGGACATTGCTGTCGACCCGGTTGCCCACAATCGGGCAGCCTGGGACAAGTATGTCCAAGAGGGCAACGAGTGGTCGAGGCCGGTGAGTGCTGAGGATGTCGAGCGCGCCCGCATGGGCGACTGGTCGATCGTTCTCATCGGGCGTGAGCCAGTCGAGCGCTCCTGGCTGCCGACGGACCTGACCGGCAAGGACGTGTTGTGCCTGGCCTCCGGCGGTGGCCAGCAGGGTCCGATCCTCGCCGCCGCAGGGGCGCGGGTCACCGTATTCGACAACTCACCCCGCCAGCTCGGCCAGGACCAGATGGTGGCGGCGCGCGACGGACTCGAGCTGCACACCGTCCTGGGCGACATGCGCGACCTCAGCGCCTTCGGCGACGCAACATTCGACGTCGTATTCCATCCGGTCTCCAACGTGTTCGTACCGGACTTGGCACCGGTGTGGCGTGAGTGCTTCCGCATCCTGCGACCGGGCGGAACTCTGCTCGTGGGCTTCCTCAACCCTGATGTGTACTTGTTCGACCACGAGGCGCTCGACGAGCGCGGCGAGCTGGTCGTCGTGCACAAGCTGCCCTACAGCGATGTCACGCAGTACTCCGCCGAGGAACGCGCCACGAAGTTCGGCGCGGATGCCCCTCTTGAATACAGCCACACCCTCACCGACCAGATCGGCGGGCAACTCGCCGCGGGGTTCGTCCTCACCGGCTTCGTGGAAGCGCCGCACCAATCCAACGCGTCCGCTCAATACATGTCGCACTATTTCGCGACGCTGGCGGTCAAGCCGGGCTGACCCAGCCGTGGGGCCGGCCGAGACGGCCGTGTCTCCGAATGGCCAAGTGGAGCGCTGTGCCAGCCCGACCCCCCCCCCACTAACTTCGCTGAGCCGACATTCACCAACTGGCCGCAGAGCCCGAACACGAAGCTGACCGCAAGGAGCACGGGAACCGTCACCACAGAGGGGGCCTTCCCTCGTGATGGTGGACACGCTTCGTTGATCACGCGGCGAGCGTGAGCTTAGCCGCGTGATCGTTATCGGCCAGCTCGGTCAGGGTGCCGACGACGGCCCGCTGGTAGGCGTCCTCGATGAAGGTCGCGGAGGGTCGGACATATCGCATGGTCGAGCTGACCGTTCAATGACCGCGCATCTGCTGGATCGCGGCCAGGTCGACGCACCGTCGTAGTTGTGGGTCGCACAGGCCCGCCGCAGGGCCTGAGGGCTGAACCGCTCGGCGGGCGGGACGTCCTTCGAGTTCCGTGGGACAGCGCAGCCGGCCGGTTGCGGATCGTCCCGCGATGCGGGCTGCCGCCGCACTCGTCGGCGAACAGCACCGGCGAATCGGGGAACTTGGGCCGCACATCCTCAAGGAACGATCGCAGCACGCAGACGCTGCTTGACCCGAACGCCGTCCAGAACTACGGAGATCGCCGACGGAACGATCCCTGCTTCGAGGCAGGCGGACTCGTGAACAAGGCCAGTGCTTGCCGCGCATTGGGCACGCGGGGATCGGCGACGGCTTGTTGCCCTTGTCTCGGTGTTCGCGGCTCCTTGTGAGTCGCCCCGCCCGTCATGCTTGGTCGGCGCGGTGGAGGGGGCCCGTCCAGCACGGACCGGCCCCCTCCAGTTCGCCGCCGGTTACCGGCGTTCAGCTCAGGTGGTGGGGATGATTCCGAGCTGCTGGAGGACCGTCACGCCGTCGTCGAGCCCGACTTCCTCGACGATGAGGCCGTCCTGGACCTTGAGCACCGTCGTGCCGGTGAAGCGGAGCTTCTTGCCGGAGGCCGCGGGCGCGGAGCCGATGGGAAGGTCATCGAAGATGATCGGCCCGGTGTGCGTGCCGCCGCCCTCCCACTGGCCGACGACGTAGTCGCCCTCGGCGATGAGGTCCGCGGTGCCCCAGAAGTTGAGATCCGGGAACGCGGTGCGGAACTTGGTCGCGAATTCGCGGACCTCGTCGTGTCCGCGCATGGGTTTGTGCAGCGAATACTCGAACCGGATGTCCGGAGCGGCGAGCTCGTCGATGATGCCGGGGTTGAAGGGGTTGCCCCAGAACTCCGTGAACCATCGGCCGACGATGGCCTTGTTCTCCTCGAGCGACATGAGTTTGTCCTTTCTTTCGGTGGTTGCCACCGGTCCGCCGACTGGCGTGGTGACATTTCGAAGACGTTGGCGGGAACCGATATGTGAGATCGGTGGTGAAAATTCGTGGGTGAGGGCGGAGTGCCTGGTGGTACGACCGTGTGGCCTTGTGCAGGGGAGCCCGGGGCGCACTGATACCGGATTTGCGTGCGTCATGAATCGAATGGATCGTCATGGCAGTCGCAGAGCCGTGGTGGTGCCCTCGCGGATTGATCCACGTCAGAATGTCGGACGTATTGCTGTCGGCCAGGCCGATATTCCCCTGGCCGCGTGATGCCGGCGAGCATGCGCGGGAAGGGCCGTTGTACGACCACGGAATGGGAGGGAGGACGAAGCCTGCCGCTACCGGAATTTCCCCTTGGAAGTTCAGACGTGCCCGGTCGGATCCGGTGGGGGCGTGGAGCGTCGGTGATGCCTCGGTCAGGCGGTCATCTCGATGGGGTGCAGGCCGAGGGCCTTGTAGATGGCCTCTGTCGCTGTGCCGTCTCGGACGATCACTCGGTCGATGCCCGCCGCGCGCGCGTTGCGCAAAAGTTCGATCTTGAGTACCTGCTCCACCCACGCCGCGTGGGTGGGCTCCGTCCATGTCACGACGTCGCGAGCGATATCGCCGGTCGGGTCGATGACCGAGATGCCGACGGTCTCGTAGCCCCTGCACGCGACGACGACGAGGCTCTCGTCGCGGATCGTGAAGGGCATCACGTCGATGCCACCGCAGATCGTGGCGGTTTGGAGGAGGTCTCCGACCGCCGCGCCGAGCTGGGCCGACTGGGCGCTCTTATCCGCGAGACTCGGGAAGTGGTAGGTAGGTGGCAGCGGTCGCGCGCTGCGTCACGATCCAGTAGTTGTCGACGTCGAAGCGGGTCAGGTCGTATTCCTCGCCCTGTCGGCTGGTCATGCGCATTCCTCCCTGCACGCCCATCTGCAGCAGCGGTGCCCGCGACCGTCGGGCGCATGACGGTCGCGGGCATGCTGAGCTGACCGATGTCAGCGGTGCCGGGCGATTGCCTCCCGGCACGTGGAAGACGCCGGGGCGAGGAGGAACGTGAGATGGGTGCCTGGCTTCAGGCTCGTGTCGGTCCGGCCCCGGCCCCGGCCCAGGCCCCGGCCGCGCCGTAGGCGACGTCCGCCCACAGGTGCATGAGCGCGTAGGAGCGCCACGGCGCCCACGCCGTGGCAACGGTCCGCGCCTGGCCGACGGTGACGGCTCCGAGCGCCCGGCGGGCAACCAGGTCACCGGGAGCGAAGGTGTCGGGATGCTGCGTCGCGCGCACTGTGAGGTAGTCCGCGGTCCAGGGACCGATGCCGGGGAGCGCGAGCAGGGCGCGGCGCGCCTCGTCGACGGTGAGGTGCGCGAGCGTGAATCCGTTCGCCCATTTCTCGGCGACGGCCCGAAGCGTGCGGGTCCGCGCGCCGGTGAGGCCGACGGCCGCCTGCAGTTCCGCGTCGGGAATCGCCGCGAGATCCCGTGGTGCCGGGAGGGCTCGCAGCCCGGCTGTCGGCGTCCCGTAGGCGGCCACGAGCCTGCCCATGAAGGTGCGGGCCGCGGCGAGTGAGACCTGCTGGCCGACGACCGTCGCGGTCACCGCCTCGAACTCATCGGGGTAGCCGATGAGCCGGAGGCCGGGCCGGCGTTCGACCATCGGCCGGATCAGCGGGTCCGCGGTGAGGTGATCGGCGATCCGCGCGGTGTCGGCGTCGAGGTCCAGCCAGCGTCGAATCGCGACCGCCATGCCGTCGGGGTCGGGCATCTCGTCAGGGAGGTCGGCGACGACCCCGTCCTCGGTGAAGGTCACCTCCACCCGTGCAGGGCCGCCTGCGTGGGGCAGAAGCCGGGCGCAGGTGCGGCCCGGGACGTCGACTTCTTCGGCTCCTGGGATCGCGTGGGCAGCCAGCATCCGTAGAGCGATCTCGAAGTCGGTGGGACCGTTCGGGATCAGGTGCAGGAGGGTCACGATGTCCAGATTCCGGAGCTGCCCCGTCGATGCGAGCCGAGCAGATGGGTGTCGACGATGCCGATCGCCTCCATGAGCGCATACATGGTGGTCGGGCCGACGAAGGCGAATCCGCGTCGGCGCAGCTCCTTCGACAACGCGATGGACTCGGCGGACTTCGTGGGGATCTCTGCAAAGGTCTGCGGGCTGGGCGTGCTCGCGGGCCGGAAGGACCACACCAGCTCGGCCAGGCCCGTCTCCTCACGCAGCTTGATGGTGGCGCGGGCGTTGGTGATGGTCGCCTGGATCTTCTGCCGGTTGCGCACGATGCCGGCGTCGGCCATCAACCGCTCGACGTCGGTCTCGGTGTACGCGGCGATCGTGTCCGGGACGAAGTCGTCGAACGCCGCACGGAACGCGGGTCGCTTGCGAAGGATCGTCGCCCAGGACAGACCCGCCTGGAACCCTTCGAGACTGACGCGTTCGTAGACGCCGCGTTCGTCCGTGACCGGCATGCCCCACTCTGAGTCGTAGTAGTCGCGGAGCAGAGGGTCGACGGCTGCCCATGCGGGCCGGGCGAGCCCGTCGTCCCCGACGACGACGCCGGGGTCGACAGTGGTGGTGCTTGCATCCTGTGTCATTCGATCACCCGGCGAGTCCGGTCATGCGCATCGTGATGTTGATCCGGCCCCGGCTGATGCCGCATCCCTCGGGGGCGGTGTTCTCGTGCACCTTGGTGACACCGTGGTAGGCCAGTCGGGCGGGTCCGCCGAAGACGAAGAGGTCGCCGGAGGCCAGCAGCAGGTCGGTATAGGGTTTTCCGCGGCTTTCCGTGTTGCCGAATCGGAACGTGCAGCTGTCGCCGATGGACAGTGATACGACCGGGGCGCGGGAGTTTTCGTCCTTGTCCTGGTGCATTCCCAAGCGGGCCTTCGCGTCGTAGTAGTTCACCAGCGCGGTGTCGGGCGTGTAGGAGCTGATCGTGGCTGCGTCGTGGCCGGTGACCTTGAGGGCATGCCGTCCCAGACGGATCATCCAGTCGGGGAACGGAAGGACGCGGGCGCCGTTCACGTCGGTGGCCTCTCGCGTGTACTTGTACGGTTGCCAGTGCCAGCCCAGGCATACGGTGCGCACCGACATCTCGTGTCCGCGGACCTTCGCGGCGCGGATGGGGACAGGGCCTTGCGCCCACTGGCGGAACTGGTCCGCGATCCACCTCTGCTGATCCCGGGTCAGCCAGTCAGGGACGAGGGTGACGCCCGGGGCGATGTCTGCCCTGTCACGCCGGGGGAGCTCCGGAGTGAACAGCGCTGTCATCGCTTGCCCTCCGTGTGTGTCTTGCCCTCCGTGTGTGTCTTGCCCTCCGTGTGTGTGAGGTGTACGAGGCAGTCGTCCGCGATGAGCCAGGAGGTGCCGTCCGTGCTTGCACCGGCCAGGCCGTCCAGATTGGTCAGGCCGACGAGTCGGAGGGTGCGCGGGTCGCCGACTCCGGCGGTCGCGAGGGTGCGTGCGGGGCTCCAGGGGGTCGACCACAGCAGCCGCCGGGTCATCTGTGCCCAGCCGGTTGCCGGCCCGACCATCACCCAGAGGTCGGGGTTGGCGGCGGCGAACCGTGACGCGTGGCGCAGCCAGGAGGCCCCGGTCTCGGGCCAGGTGATCGTGTCGAGGGTTCCGCCTCCTGCGCGGTCCCAGGACGATGCGATCAGGCGTGAGGTCGCAAGGGCGTTGGGGGTGCGGCCGGAGCCGATCACGACAGTGCGGGCACGGCGGTCGCGGGCAAGTCTGATGACGGTCGCGACCTCGGCGTCCGTGGCCGTCAGGTCCGCGTCGTAACTCGCTGACGTCTTCAGCAAGGGGCTGGTCAGGGCTTCCATCGTGAGCCGTTCTCTCGAGCGGTCTTCCACGTCTGATAGCGGTCCTTGCAGCAGGCTCCGCAGGGGCGGAACCCGGCGGCGACCGCCGTGGCCTCGTCGGCGAAGAAGACCCGGTGTTTCACATAGCCGCCGCGAGCGATGGCGCGCAGCGCGGAGGGACAGTCGAGTCGTCCGTAGATCTTCGAGTCGCGGTGGCCGCCCCACAGCCCCTTGACCGCAGACCGGCGGGGACGGCCGTCTGCCCCCACAAGGGTGTACGTCTTCGTCGCGTCGCTCATGCGACGCTCATGCGGCGTCATGGAAGACGAGGGCGAGGGTGTGACGTTCGCCGGACCGGATGGCGGATACGCCGTGCCGCACCGGCGCGGCGGACCATCCGCGGGCGGACCTGACGGGTCGGTCGCGGGTGGTGAAGAGGTATCCGTGGCCGTGCGGCAGCAGTATGGCCGTGCCCCGGGACTGGGCGCGCGGGCGCTGTTCCAGCAGCAGGAATTCGCCGCCCGTGTGATCCACTCCGGGTTCGTTGAGGTTGATCACGACCTGCAACGGGAACACGAGGTCGCCGTACAGGTCGCGATGCAGGGCGTTCCAGTCCTTCTCGCCGTAGTGGAGCAGGATCGCCGAAGACTTCGTCTGGCCGGCGTCGTGACACATTCGGAGCCACTCATCAAGCGAGTCCGGCCACGGTGCGGGCCGGCCGAGTTTGGTCCACCAGTCGCGGGCGATGGGAAGCAGCCGCGGGTACAGCGCCTGCTTCAGCCGCTCGATCGGTTCCGGGTACGGCGCGTTGAAGTAGCGGTACCGGCCCTCACCGAAGCGGTGCCGGCCCATGTCGACGGTGCTGCGGAACAGGCCGTCCTGCTCGTACAGGCCCCTGATCTCCACGGTCTCCTCCGGGGTCAGCAGTTGCGGCAGCAGTGCGCCGCCGTACTCGTCGACCTCCGTGGTGATCGCCTTCCAGTCGCCGGACTCGACGCGGTCGTACCACCGATCCGTCTTCTTCCTGGCCGCCTTCGCGGTGTTCATGCCGCGGCCTCCAGGTTCAGCAGAGTGGTCTTGGCCTCGAGTCCGCCGATGTAACCGCCGAGCGTGCCGTCGGTACGCAGCACGCGGTGGCACGGGACGACGATCGGCAGCGGGTTGGTCGCACAGGCGGTGCCCACCGCTCGGACGGCCTTGGGGTTGCCGACGAGCTCGGCCATGTCCCGGTAGCTGCGGGTCTGGCCGTACCCGATCTCGGGCAGATGCGTCTGCACGAGGCGCCGGAATCCGCGAGACAGGGACAGGTCCAGCGTCAGGTCGAAGACCTGGCGGCGCTTGGCGAAGTACTCGTCGATCTCGCGAGCCACTTCGTCCAGCCGCTTCGGGGCGCGCAGGACGCGCGGGCTGAGCTTCTGGCCGAGGGCTTCCAGAACTCGATCGTGGTCCTCGCTGGCGTACGCCACGCGGACCAGCCCCTTCGGGGTGGCGGCGAGCAGCAGCTCGCCGACAGGCGAGTCGATGGTGGTGTAAGCGACATCGACGAGACCGGCCCGCTCTGCCGCCTCCTCCAGACGGCGGTGGAGCCGACCCAGAGTGTCGGCGTCCACGGGCGACGACAGCAGGGCGGTCATGTCGTCATCGTGGCGAGTGTCGTTCATGATGATGCTCCTTTCGTGATCGCGCCCGGATATTGCTTCCTGAGATTCTTGAGCCCGTCCGCGGCGGCTCTTCGGGCCGCATCGACGGTGCCGCCGAGGATCTCCGCGATCTCGGCGTATGCCAGCCCTCCCACATAGCGGTAGGCGACCGCCTGGCGTTGTTTGCTCGGGAGCCCCTTCACCGCGGCCCACAGGCCGGAGTCCCCGGAGTCCGGGATGCCCCGCCCTGTCGGTGCTTCCGGTACCTCGTCGACCGGTAGGGGGCTCCTCTTCGCGACACGCAGCACGTCGATCGCCTTGCGATGCGCGATCGTCACGAGCCATGCCTCCACGTTCGCCGTCTCAGGCAGGTCGGGATAGGCGCGCATGGCGGCGAGGAACGTCTCCGACCATGCGTCGTCCGCGTCGTGCGGGCCGAGAACGACCCGGCAGACGCGCAGCACGGTTGCGCCGTGCCGCGCGACTACGTTCTCGAACGGTTGTTTCATGTCCATCCCATTGAAGACGTACTTGCGGTGGCGAACGCGTTCGTGTTTTCCGGTCAGAACAGCCGTCCTGCGCTGACCGTGGGCGGCTCCTCGAGCTCCAGCAGCGCCTGCTTGCGCTTCAGCCCGCCGGCGTATCCGGTGAGGGAACCATTGGAGCCGACGACGCGGTGGCAGGGCACGAAGATGCACAGCGGGTTCGCACCCACGGCCTGTCCGACCCGTTGCGCGAGGCCGCGGTCTCCGACCTGCTCGGCGATACGACCGTAGGTGGTCGTCTCACCACACTGGATGCTCTTCACGATGTCCCAGACGGCGTGCTGGAACGAGTCGCCCTCGGCGGCGAGCGGAAGATCGAACTGCCTGCGTCGCCCTGCCAGGTAGTCGCACAGCTGTCGGGCCGCTTCGTTCAGCAGCGAGTCCGTCGAGTCGCTCACCTCGGGACCGAACGTCTCCTGCGAAGGCCGACGGACGTGGTGCCTGAAGTACAGGCCGGCGATCGCCTCGCCCTTGGCAACGAGCGTGATCGGTCCGAGGTGCGTCTCGATCACGATGTGTCGCGTGCTCATCTGCTTTTCCCTTCTCCTGGCTGGTAGACGTGTGCCGCCAGCAGAACGTGAGATCTCAGTCGGTGTCGGTGTCGGTGTCGGTGTCGGTGTCGGTGTCGTTACCGGACGCCGTGCTGGGCGGCTGTAAAAACCTGCGGAGCTTCGCGCGAAGAAGCGTGCTCGACACGCCCCCGGTGCAGGAGGAGCGGACGACTCGCACACTGATCTCGGCAAGCTGTGACCTGTAGGCATCCCAGCGCGCCGATCATCTCGGCTATGGCAAGCACGGTCCGGCGGGCAGGGTCGGTGGTAACTCCCGTAACGGCGAACGCTCCAAGACCGTGCTGACGGACGTGGGGCCGGTGGGGACAGCCGCGCCCCGCGACCGGGACGGCTCCTTCGAGTCGAAGATCGTCATGGAGGGGCGGAAGCGTCTGACCGGCGTCGACGAGGTGATCGTCCCGCTGACCGCGAAGGGGCTGACCACCGGCGAGGTCCAGGCCCACCTGGCAGAGGTCTACAGCGCCGACGTCTCCCGTCAGGCCATGTCCACCATCACCGACAGCGACGCTCTTGAAAACCGTCGTGGCGCAAGGACCCACCCGCTGACGGCTACCGTCGTCCGTCTTCGTTTCCGTCAGTCAGTACTTTGCTCTGAAGGGCTTGTGGTGTCGGCGCCACAGCTTGCCTCCGTGAGACCGCGCGCGCCACGCGGTCGCCTGCCGCACGCAGCAGTGCAGTTGGGAGGAAGAGCGAGTCGGCCGAGATCATCGCCAACGCGAAGAAAGGCAGACCGAGCAGGATCCCGATGCCCGCGTGCATGGACATCATGATCGCAACCATCACGGTTCTCACGCGGCTGTTGAAAAGGGTGAAGGGGAAGGCGACTTCGACGATCACCGTGCCGTAGGTCAACAGCAGGACGATCAGACTGCTACTGGCGATGGCGTGGGACAAAGCGGGCCACGGGGCGACGTCGTCGAGGTGCAGCACGTAGTAGAGCGCCGTTCCATCCTGCCAAAAGGAGCCTTGGACCTTGTACCAGCCGGAAACCGCATAGATGAGACACACCTGGGCCGCGATCACGAACATTGCACCCGCGTGCACCACGTTTCCGACCATCTCCATGACGGTGCGAGGCTCTCCGGGGCCGTAGCGTCGCACCAGCCACCACGCCAGCTGCGCGAAGACGAAGGCCCAGAGCAACAGCGCCCAGCCGGTATCCAGCTTGCCCAGCCCGGTGACCAGGGCGAGCACGGCGGTGAAGAAAGCCCACATCACGATCCCGACCACGTCCCGGCCGTGCGCGGCACGCCGCGCGTCCAACGACCAGACCCGGCCGCAGCGGGTGAATACCAGATAGATCGCCATGACGTGGATGACATCTGCGCCGCCGTCCCCCTCGAACGGGTTACGGTTCTGAAGTGCCAGCACGCCAATCATGAAGAGCACCGAGGCGGTACGGGTCCGCCACCCGAGGAGCAGCATCACCGACGCGGCGATCGCCGCCACGTAGACGATCTCGAACCACAATCGGCTGTCATGCCACATGAGTACGGTGAACGCCTGGTCCGTCGTGTTCCATTCACGGGCTATGGCCCAGCTCCATGGGCTGCCCGCCCCGTAGAGCTCGTTACGGTGCACCCACTCGCGCAGCAGCAGGGCGAGCCAGGTAAGTGAGAAGCCGATTCGAATGACGGCCGATTGGTACGGCGCTACGACATCGCTGGTGATACGCGCGAGACCTCGCCTGACAGCTGCGCCAATGCCGCGCGACAGCCGGGCGAATGGGGGCGGTTCGGATGATTCGCCGGGGGTGGTCGGAGAGCGTGTGGTCACTTGAAGTCCTCCGCCTTGACGGCCCACCACGGTTGAACCACATAGCTGGTCCGCGTATCGCTCTGCTGAACACTCCACGGGGGCTGTCCCACCGGCGTGTTGGCCGAGCGAAGCTGGATGAGTTGCACGGTGCCGCCGTTGACCTGTGGTCCCAGACGATGGGCGACGATGCGCAGCAGGTACTGCTGCATCAGCTTCCCGTACAGACCAACTGGACGTCCCTCGTTGTCGAGCGAGTCGACGTAGTTGGCCCAGGCGTGATGAAGCTCGTTCTGGTGCGCCTGGCTGGGGAGGGGATTGTGCACGATTCTCTCGTCATCCATCGCGGTCAAGTCCACCCAGCCGGTATCAGTGAGGCTTCCGCCGGGCATCCGCACTTTCGCGCGAGCCTGCACGTGGGTATTCACCGATTGCGGATTGGGGGCGTAAAGCTGCCACTCCTGCGCAAACTCGGGGACGACATACTTGTCGATGGCCGCGGCGTGCTGCTGGGAGAAGGAATTCAAGGGGGCACTGTTGAAGAAGAGCATTGCCAAGTGCACGGTGGCCGCGACCACGGCACCCACCACCGCGAGCGCGACGATGCTCATCGATACAAATGAGAGACAGCGCTTTTGGCTCGCCCTGTCGACATTACCCATTGCGCGCCGCCCTGGACGTTGCCTGACACGCCGCCCTGCGCATTGCCTGGACAGGGGCGCGTCACCTAGAACTCTGATCGCCGCGTCATCCCGGCGACAAACTGGAGGCTGGAAGTGCCCCGTCCCCTTATGTTCCCTCGCGTTCGCCAGAGTGTCGACCGGGGACGGGCAGGCCGCTGCCTCGCGAATTTCGAGAGATGGCCTATTGGTACTCCAGCCGGACTTCTGTATTTGTCCTGGTCATCGGCCTGGCGGTGGGGAGTGTAGCGGGGGTGCGGCAAGAACAGCTGGCAGCTCGCGGAATACGCCGGCCACGCCACCCCACACGGCCTGCAGCACCTGCTCCCCCACAGCCGCTTGGACGCCAACGCCCCGCATGACGACCTGCAGACGTACGTGGCCGAACAACTCGGCCATCCGAGTGGTGCGTTCATCCTGGACGACATCGGCTTCGTGAAGAAGGACACCACCTCCGCCGGAGTACAGCGCCAGTACTCCAGTACCGCCATGTACGGCCGTCGGCCACCTAAAGCCCTCGTGGGTGAGCGGGACTTCGCCGCAGGCCAGGGATCGTAGATTCGCTGGACGTAGGGCTGGATCGTCCAGGTCAGGGTGCCCTTCGGGAGGCGCGTCAGCCGTAGGGCGTCGAACGGCGGGAGCAGTTCGGCGCGGACGGCGCCGGTGCCGTCGTCGAGAAGTTTGTGGAGGCGTTCGGTCAGGACGCATTGTCCGCAGATCCCTCGCAGGTGGCGTCGTGCTTCTCGTCCGCATCGTTCGCAGGTGAAGTAGCCGAGGCCGCTCGCGCCGGTTGGATCAATGGAACCGTGCTTGGCGCTGAGAGTGATCAGGACCGTCGCCGGTCCTTGGCGTGGGCCTAGGATTGCGAGGGTGACGGCAAGAACCAGTGACATCGAGAAGGCGGCCGGTGTGCTGCGCGCCGGCGGCCTGGTGGCCCTCCCGACCGAGACCGTTTACGGCCTGGGCGCCAACGCCGAGGACCCCGCCGCCGTCGCGCGCATCTTCAAGGCCAAGGGACGTCCGCCCTCCCACCCGCTGATCGTCCACATTGCCGGCGCGGAGTATCTGGACGACTGGGTCCAGGACGTGCCCGCGACGGCACGCCTGCTGGCCGAACACTTGTGGCCGGGACCACTCACGCTGGTCCTGCCGCGCGGTCCCCGCGTGCCCCTCGAAGCGACCGGTGGCCTTCAGACGGTGGCCGTGCGCGTGCCCGACCACCCCGTCGCACTCGCACTGCTGTCGGCCTTCGGCGGCGGTGTCACGGCCCCGTCCGCCAACCGCTTCGGCTCGGTCAGCCCCACAACGGCGGACCACGTCCGTGCCGAGCTCGGCGATGCCGTCGACTTCGTGCTGGACGGCGGCCCCTGTGAGGTCGGCGTCGAGTCGACCATCGTCGACGCCACGGGCGATGCCCCGAGCATCCTTCGGCCAGGTGGGGTGACGCGCGAGGACCTCGAAGCGGTGCTGGGGCGCCCGCTCGAAGTTCCCTCGGCGAGCCCTGTTCGGGTGCCGGGCCAGCATCCGTCACACTACGCGCCGCGAGCGCGGGTCCTCCTCGTCGAGCCGGAGAAGGTCGTCTCCGAAGCGGAGCTGGCGCAGGAGCTGGGGCACCAGGTGGGCATCTTTCTGCCCGCCTCCTTCACCGACGCTGCGGTGAAGGTGCACGCCGTGGTGAGGGTCCCCGGTTCGACGGCCGCCTATGCGCGCGGGCTGTACGGGTTCCTGCGCGAGCTCGACCAGCGAGGGTGCGACCTCATCATCGCGTCCTTGCCGGTGGAGGAGGGGCTGGGACTGGCGATCGCCAACCGGCTCCGCCGCGCCGCGGGGCCCAGGCCCACCGTGTGACCGGCATCGACGCTGTGCCTTTACTGCTCCCGGAGACGGGGGCCGGGCGGATTCGTGGCGGATTCGGCTGAGCGCCCACCGGTCTGGCAAACGGGGCACAGCTCCTGCCGCCAGTCGTCGGTGGCGACCGTTCCCCATCCCCGGCACACCTCGCAGCCCGCGGCCCGCCGCCCTGTCGCGGGCCGCACGGCCAGGGCGGTCAGGACGCGGCGGGGACCTCCGCATCGAGGCCGCGAGAGGCGACGAGCTGTGCACTGCCGTCGGCCAGGCGGTAGCACAGGCCCACCACGGCGGCCTGGCCGGCGGCGACCTTCTGGGCGAGTACCCGGGAGCGGTCCAGCAGCAGGTCGACGGTGTGCCTTATGTGCTCGGCGAGGATCTCCTCGGGCTCGACGTGTCCGGCGGCCCGAGCCGCCAGCACGCTGGGGGTCACGCGCTCGACGACGTCCCGGACGTATCCGGCCGGTGCCATGCCGTTCTCCAGGGCGGCGCACGCAGCGCCTACCGCGCCGCACGAGTCGTGGCCGAGGACCACGACCAGCGGGCAGCCCAGCACGTCCACGCCGTACTCGATGCTGCCCAGCACCTCGGCTCCGACGACGTGGCCTGCGGTGCGCACCACGAACAGGTCGCCCAGGCCGCGGTCGAAGATGATCTCGGCGGCCAGCCGGGAGTCGGAGCACCCGAACAGTACGGCGAAGGGCTGCTGGGACGGTGCGATCTCGGCGCGGCGGGTGGCGTCCTGGTTGGGGTGCTCAGGGGCGCCGGTGACGAAGCGCTGGTTACCAGCCAGTAGCAGCTCGAAGGCGTCGCGGGGCGTCGGGGACTTCAGCTCGGTCATGTCTGCAGCCTAGGACCCGGCACCAGCCGTCGCACCGCATGGTCTCGCCGGAGCTCGCCGGATCGGGCCATGCTGACGGCCTTGTCATCACCCCCAGGGGCCGGGCGTGAGCGGCCTCGATGCGGAACCTCGGCGCGCGGCGCTGCTACCCCGCCCCGGCCGGGCCTCGTTCGAACTTCTTCGGACCTGCGTCCTCACCCGGCCATGATTTCCATGATCTTCACGAACTCGCTGAAGTCGAGCAGGTCTCTGTCCTCGTCGTGCGCCCGAAGGGCAGGCACGACGAGGACCCAGCCGTGGTGGGACGTCAGCAGTTGTCCACGGGCGCGCCCGCCACGAGTTCGTACTGCGCACGCGCGTCGAGCAGCAGCGGCACCAGCGCGCGCATCGACTGCCGCAGCGGCACGAACGCGCCGTCGCCCTCGGGCCGCACCGTCACGCCGTGCAGGGCGAGTTCGTCCTTGACGTCGGCGTACTGGGCTGCGGTGAGCCGGTAGCCGCAGGGCGCGTTGTCCAGCACCTCGGACGGCTGCGCGGGCTGGTTGTCGGCGCCGCCGAGGTAGACCGGGCCGCGGTCGCTGTAGCCCGCCGCCCTGGCGGAGTGGGTGGCCGACACGATCTGACCGTGCCGCTCCCTCGTGAAGTCGAACAGGCCACGGAGAGCGGAGAGTTGAGAATGCACGCGGCGACGTTGGTTCAGTGCGGGGTCGGCCTTCTCGGCGTCACTGAGCGCGTCGACGCGGCTCTCGATGAGCAGGCCGATGGAGTGCTTGACCCCCGCCATATTGCGCAGGATGCGTTCCTGCCCGTCACCGGCGGTCTGCTTGAGGGGCTCATCGGTGACCGGGTCGGTCCAGATGCCGTACGTGCCGGTCGAGTACCCGGCACCGTTCGCGGCCGGCCGTACATACGAACCCGACAGGGCTTCGGCTGTCTCGTGCACCTTGGGGTCGGTGTTGAGATTGCGCGGCCACAGGTCGAAGAGGTCCTTGTCGTAGTACTTGGGTGTGGCGCCGTACTCGTGCAGGTCGTAGATGACGTCGGGCTTTTGGTCGCGGATCACGGCGGCCATGGCCCGCCCTTCGGCGGTCCGCAGGGCGAGGTGGTCGCGGTTGATGTCGATGCCGTCGGAGTTGCCCCGGGTGTTGGCGGCGCGGCCGTCCGGATTGGCGGTGGGCACGACGAGGAGGGTGCTGTGGGCGAGCCAGTCGCGGGTCCGCGCGTCCTGCGCGAAGGAGAGGCCGCGGATGGTGGTCAGACAGGCCTCGCGCCCGGAGGGCTCGTCGCCGTGCTGGGAACAGATCAGCAATACCGTTTCTGCGGTGCGGTGTTCGCCGATTCGAACGAGTTGGAGCGGGCGCCCCTGCTTGGTGGTGCCGATCCGGGACACGGACATCCGGTCGCTGGCCTTGTCGACGGCGGCGAGGTAGTCCTGCTCCTCGGGCTGGGTCGTCCAGCGCGCACCGCCGGAGGTTTCGAATCCGGTACGGGGCGGGGAGTCGGCGGCCTGCGCAGGCGCCGTCACCAGGGGAGAGGCGAGCGCGGCCGTCGCGATGGCCAGGGCGAGGGTGCGGGTACGGGGTGTCATCTGAGATTACCTCCCGGGATGCGGTGAGCCGGGCGCGGCGGGGCCACGCCCTTGGAACGGGACGCGTGGGGGGTGACAGATGCGGACGAGACGGAGGTGCCCCCTGCTCGAGCGGAACCGAGAGCTCGGGGGACCTCGGTGGCGCGTACGAAGACCGAGACGCCGTCGACGAACGGCACCCGGGCCGAGGTACGGGCCAGGTCGAGGGTGAGGGTCGAGGTGCTGGACGGCGGGTCGACGAGATTCTGGTCAGTGCCGGAAACGCTCGGGCGCCGCAGCCGCCTGAGCTGTTACGGCGATGCCGGCTTCTGCGACAAACAGCGACGTAACTGCCATTGCAAGACGATTGCGGCGTCTGCGGCTTGGCGCTGACGGTTGTTCAGATAAATACGCAACGCGTTGTCTCCTTCCGGGTGGAGCGAAGCAAATTCCTGCACCAAACCGCGCCAGTGGCAGAACCTAGCTCGGAAGATCAACTCCGCTGAAGATGATTTCAAGTCACGCCAAGGCTGCGTCAAGAAACCGCCCGGTAACCGTAAAGAGGTACTGGAATCCCGAACTTAAACGTTAGATCCATCACGGAAGATCACTGAAAATACCGCAGCGGCTGATTACTCTGCGCTAACGACCCCTCCAAATTTTGCCACCCAGATGGCTGAAAATTGCTGTTTCGGGCGCGGTTCGATCAAGCTCCCACCGGCACCGGCCGCACGACTTGCCGGGCGGTGGTCGCGTCGGTGAGGGGGGTCCTGCCGGGCGGGGACAGCAGCTGTGGACGGTAGCCGCATCCAGTGGCGGTCCACCTCTTGACAGGTATGAGTCGCGCTGAGTTTCATGGCGACGCTAACCGAATGTTCGGTCGGGAAATGGTGTCTATCGTGACAGAAGCTACTGAAGATGCGCCCAGTGCTGTTGAGGCCATGTTCGCTGCGGACAAGGCTTCCCAGCTCCTGGGAATCGAGATTCTGGAACATGGCGAAGGATCTGCGAGGCTTCGCATGACCGTGACTCCGGCGATGGTCAACGGTCACGGGATCGCGCACGGGGGCTATCTCTTCCTCTTCGCCGACACCGCCTTCGCGTGCGCGTGCAACAGCTACGGCCCCACAACAGTGGCCGCCGGCGCCGACATCGATTTCGTCGCCCCTGCCCATGAGAGCGACGTTCTGGTGGCCAAGGCCCAGGAGCGAACCCGGTTCGGGCGCAGCGGCATCTACGACATCACGGTCATGCGCGGCGACGAAGTGATCGCCGAATTCCGTGGCCGCAGCCGCGTTCTCCGGAGCGGTACGGCAACCTAAAGCGTGAAGGGCCCAGTCGGTCCTCTGCGGACATCTGTGTGTGCGGAAGCGGTGATCGGCGAGCCGGCCGATTCCCCGCGCTCGCTGAGCATCACGCCAGGCATCGGCTGCAAATGCATCGAGTCCTCCCGCCAACTGGGCTGTCGCCGCTGGACTGTGCAGGCAACGGTGACCTGACCTGACCTGACCTGACCTGACCTGGCCTGCCGGATGCCGCCGCTTGCACCGCCGCTACGAGCGAAAGGCCACGCACTTCCCCGCCTTCGTCACCATCGCCGCCACCCTCGTCCGTTATCGCAGGCTTGACGACCTCGCGCCGCGGTAATTCGATGGCGCGTACGGAACAGTGTGCCCACCCTGGTACCCGTGGCAGAACCCAAACACCAGATTCGAGCCCTACACACGGACTCCACGATCACCGTCTACCAGGCGTACGCCCCGGAGATAGGCCTACCGGCGGCCCGAGAGGGCCGTTTCCCGGCGGCGTGGCAGCGGGACCGGATGACATGGATCAAGCCGTCGTTCCTGTGGATGATGTACCGCTGCGGGTGGGGCGCCAAAGAGGGACAGGAGACCGTCCTCGCCGTCGAGATCTCCCGTGACGGCTTCGAGTGGGCACTGGAACACGCCTGCCTGTCCCACTACGAGCATGGGCTCCACGCCGACCACGCCACGTGGAAGCGCCAATTGAAGCGGGCTCCGGCCCGGGTGCAATGGGACCCCGAACGCGACCTGCACCTTCAGCCGCTTGCCCACCGGTCGCTCCAGCTCGGCCTCGCCGGCGAAGCCGCACGCCTCTACGCCGATGGGTGGACCGTCTCCATCACCGACGTCACATCGTTCGCCCACACGATCCACGCGCATGTACGAGACGGAGACCTGGACGCCGCACGGCAACTCCTGCCCCGTGAACGTCCCTACTCCGTGAGCGACGGGGTCCTGGCTCATCTGCGCGAATAAGGTTTGTGAACATCACAGAAACGCCCGAGCCGCGGCGGAGTGGATCAGTCCGGCTCGTGCATGATCACGCTGTGCCGTGAGTCAGCGCAAGTCGTACCCCGGCGAGCTGTCCGACGCCCGATGGGCCCTGACCGAGCCGACGTCGACGGCCTGGAGACAGGCGCGGCTCGACCGCAGACCCACCGGCCAGTCGGCCAAGGTCGACTTCCGTGCCGCTGCCGACTCGACAGCCTCGTACTCGGTCACGTTCTCACTGGTCATCGACGCATCTTCCATGCTCGGGAGTTACACCGAACGTTTTGCAGTCCTCAACAGGGAACTCGTGCTCATAGACACCGCGTCCGTCGGCCCGGCCGGAGGCGCGGTGCTCCTACGCCGTGAGACTCACGCACTGTACGGATGGGCCCGGAAAACTGCCTCGGCGCTGAACCGGCGGCGTGACCACTCGTCAGGGCTCCACGTCGGTCGAGGCGCGAACGACGAGCTGGGGAGGGAACCGTTCGACCCGTTCGCTTCGTTCGCGGCCGGGTGCCTGAAGCAGAGTCAGCGCGCGTTCGGCCATGGCGGACAACGGGTGCCGGATGGACGTGATGGGCGGGTCGAGGAGCTCGAGTATCTCGGTGTCGTCGAACCCGGTGACGGCGATCTGTCCGGGTACGGCGACCGCTGAACGGTGCAGCGTGCTCACGAGCCCTACGGCGAGGACGTCTGCTCCGCAGACGACCGCGTCGACCGCGTCGCGCTGTTCGATGATGCGGCGCCCCGCCGTCCGTCCGGCGTCGGTGGTGAAGCTGGGCAGGAGGATGGTGGTGGCGTCGGGTCCTTGCGCCTCGGTGAAGGCTGTGAGCCGTTCGGCGCCTGACGAGGAGGCCTGATCTGCGGCGACGAGAGCGATACGGTGCCGCCCGATGCCTTCCAGGTGATCGACGAGAAGCCGGACCGCGGACGCGTTGTCGAGCGTGACGGCGACAGTGCCGGATCCTTTGGCCCATCGGTCGAAGAGAACGACGGGACGACGTCTGGCGGCATCGCGGATGGCGGGCCCGGACGCGTTGGCCGATACGGGGACGACGAACAGGCCGTCAACCCGGCCACCGAGCAGAGTGTCGATCTGCTCGGCCTCGATCGCGGTGTCGTTCGCCGCGTCGGAGACCACGAGCGTGCCGCCGGCAGCACGCACGTGCTGTGCGATGGCATCGGCGAGTTGGACGAAATAGGGGTTGGCGAGCGTGGGGACGACGACGCCGATGGTGCCGGTAGTGCCGGTGCGCAGCGCCCGGGCGGAGTGATTGGGCTGGTAGCCGAGCCGCTGCGCGGCCTCTTCGACACGGCGCGCGAGTTCGGGATCGACGTTGCGCGGCGTGCTGGCGAGAACGCGTGACGCAGTCGCGCGGGAGACACCGGCGGCCTTGGCCACGTCGACAAGTCGGGGCGCTGTCACGTAGGTGTCCTTCTCGGTCTGTGGGCGGATGCGCCGAAGCGGCGGAGATCGTGCACGACGAGACTACTTGACGGTGTGTGAGCGCTGGTACAGCATGTCGGAGATCGATCTCCCAAGGAGTGTCAATGTCGTCCATCACCGTCGTTGGTTCGGTGAACCGTGACTTCGTCCTGACCGTCAAGGACCTGCCGCACCCCGGCGAGACCGTGCTCGCGCGGCACTTCGTGGAGGGTGCTGGTGGCAAGGGTGCCAACCAGGCCGTCGCGGCCGCCCGCCTCGGATCGCGGGTGCGTCTCGTCGCCAGGGTCGGCGCTGACGCGGCCACTATCCTCGACGCGCTCGCGTCCGAAGGTGTGGACGTCGATGCCGTGCGCTCGGACGAGCGGGCCACGACCGGAATCGCCGCGGTGGTCGTCGACGACGCCGGCGAGAACACCATCGTCGTGAATCCGGGGGCCAACGCCGAACTCGGTGTCCAGGACCTGCCGTCCCGGCTCGTCCGGTCGAGGGGAGAGGTCGTCGTCGTGCAGAACGAGATCGCACCCGATGTGGTCGACCTAGTGGTCCTACGAGCGCGCGAACAGGGCGGGGTCGTCGTCCTCAACCCCGCCCCCGCTCGGCCGATCGACACGCGGGTACTGGCCGCCGTCGACGTCCTCGTCCCCAACCTCGGCGAACTCGCCTCACTTCTCGGCACCGACCGGCCCGCCACCGTCGATGACGCGCGAGGCCTGCTGGAGCGCGCCGCGCTCCCGTGCCGGGCCGTCGTGGTGACACTCGGGGCGGACGGCGCCATCCTGAAGGAGGCGCACAGCACGAACACCACACATATCCCCGCGCCGTTCGTGGATGCCGTCGACACCGTGGGTGCCGGCGACACCTTCTGCGGTGCACTCGCGGACGCCCTCGGGCGCGGCACCGACCTTCCGGCCGCAGTCGAACGCGCCGTACACGCGGCG
The DNA here is from genome assembly GCF_053595235.1 of Streptomyces sp. NPDC002520. NCBI lineage: Bacteria > Bacillati > Actinomycetota > Actinomycetes > Kitasatosporales > Streptomycetaceae > Streptomyces > Streptomyces sp. NPDC002520. The sequence goes on from NZ_JBSFXG010000010.1 coordinate 80,382, forward strand.
TCGTACGCCGTCACCGGCCTCGGCGCACAGGCCTCCATGCCCTACGCGGCCCAGCTCGACGACTACCCAGTCACCTCTGCTTCCTGACACCCCGCGGGTCACCCACCAGCACTACGGAGAACCACCCATGAGGAACCTCAAGCTCGGCGTGTTCGAGAACGCGCAGGCCAATGCGAGTGGCACGGCCACCTGGCGTCACCCCGACAGCCGACGGCATCTTTTCGACACTCTCGAGTACTGGCGCGATCTCGCCGCGATCTGCGAGGACGCCAAGCTGGACTTCCTGTTCCTCGCCGACGCCTGGGGCTGGTCCGAGATCGACGGCACGCGCCCGCCCATCGCCACGGAGGAATCCCTCGACCTCCCGCGGCTCGACCCGATGGTCGTGGTGTCCGCGCTTCTGTCCACCACGACCAACCTGGGTCTCGTCATGACGGGCTCCGTCCTCGTGGAACCGCCGTACGCGTTCGCGCGCCGCATCGCCACGCTCGACCAGCTCTCCGGTGGCCGGATCGGCTGGAACATCGTGACGACCGGCACGGCCGACACCGCGGTCAAGGCGTTCGGCATGGAGATGGTGGCGCACGACGACCGCTATCGGATGGCCGAGGACTTCCTCGACCTCGTCTACAAGTACTGGGAGGGGGCCTGGGAGCCGGACGCGCTGGAGAAGGACAAGGACGGAAGGTTCGCCGACCCCGCCAAGGTGCACCTCGTCACCCACAAAGGCCCGTTCTTCCGCTCGCAGGGGTACGGCAACACCGCGCGTTCCCCGCAGGGCACGCCCGTGCTGTTCCAGGCAGGGGCATCGCCCGCCGGTCGCCGGGTCGGCGGCCGGCACGGCGAATGCATGTTCGTGGGGAGCGGTTCGGTCGAGCAGCTCGCCGGGCACACCGCCTCGATCCGTGAAGAGGCGGTCAAGGCGGGTCGTCGATCCGACGACGTGAACGTGATGTCGGCGTTCTCGTGTGTCGTCGGTGCGACGACATCCGATGCGGAGCGGCGCTATCAGCGGATCCTCGACGCTCAGCGGCCTGACGTGGCCGTCGCCAGCTATGCCATGTTCACCGGGCTCGACCTTTCGTCCTATGCGCCCGAGACGCCCATGGCGGATCTCTCCACCGAGCTGTCGCAGACCCAGGTGGCCCGCTTCGCCGGCAAGACGGTCGGCGACGTCCTCGCCGACTGGCACACCCACGGCGTCGGAGCGCGGCCTGTCGTCGGCACGGCCGAGGAGATCGCCGACGAGATCTGCGCGCTCGCGGAAGGCGCCGACCTCGACGGGTTCCTGCTGTCCCCGATGGTCCAGCCGACCTCGACGACGGACTTCGTCGAGTCGGTCCTGCCGATCCTGCGGGCACGCGGAGTCTTCCGCGGTGAGTACACGGAGGGCGAGAGCCTGCGCGAACGACTCACCGGAGCAACCGACCGCGCGCTGCCGGCCAGCCACCCCGCGGCACAGTACAGACACTGAAAACAGAACGAGCGACGAGAGGATGTCGAAGACCATGGCCACGTTTGCCCAGAACCCGTCCGGGGCGTCCGTACCGGCGGAGCTGGACGCGGCGACGCTGCGACAGGCCTTCGGGGCCTACCCGACCGGTGTCGTCGCGATAAGCGCGCTGCGCGGGAACGAACCGGTCGGGTTCGCGGCGAGCTCGTTCGTCTCGATCTCGCTCCAACCGCCCATGGTCGCGGTCAGCGTGGCCCGCACCTCGACCACCTGGCCGCGCCTCGCGGGGGCACCCGTTCTGGGACTGAGTGTGCTCAGCCGCGGTCAGGGTGCGCTGTGCCGGCGTCTGGCGTCCCGGGAGGTCGACCGCTTCGACGGCGTCGCGTGGAAGGCGACGCCGTCGGGCGCCGTCACGATCGAGGACGCCGCGCTCTGGCTGACGGCTCGGGTGAGTGCGACCTACGACGGCGGCGATCACGACATCGTGCTCATGGAGTTGATGACGGCTGAGCTGTTCCCCGGCGTGGAGCCACTCGTTTTCCACACCAGCCAGTTCCGCGAGCTCATCCCCCATGCGTGACACCCAGACCGTCCATGCGCACCTCACGGGTGTGGTGGTGCACGGTGCCGGTCGAGGCCGTGGGCTCGGGTTCCCCACCGCGAACGTCGCGGCCGGTCCCGACTCACGGGTCCCACCGTCTGCGGTCTACAGCGGCTGGGTCGTACGCCACTCGACCGGCGCCGTCCACCGCGGAACGATCAGTGTCGGGTCGAACCCGACCTTCTGCGACACGGCGGATGTGCACGTCGAGGTGTACTGCCACGACACGTCGGACGAGTTCTATGGAGAGCGCGTCGGACTGTGGTTCGTGGCACGGATTCGAGACACGGTGAAGTTCGCGTCGCCCGACGACCTGGTGCGCGCCGCCCAGCAGGACGTCCTGCGGTCCGAAGCGCTTCTCGCCTCGGACCGCGGGCGGCGCGCCCTCACCGACGCGCTCGCCGCGTACGGGAGAACCGTCTCCGCCTGAAGTACCACTCCGCACGGACTCTGCGCGCACTGTCGAACTTCATGCGACATGACTGGCCCGGTCCGGGGCCATAGCTCACGCCCAATCCTGCTCTGAACGAACAGAGGAGTTAGTAATGAGCGCAATCCAGTGGCTGAATGAGCAGTTCAGCCTCTTCGGCGTCCCCGTCTACTGGTCCGACTTCCTGGGCAACATCCTGGCGCTCGCAACCGTTTGGCTGGCGTTGCGGAGATCGCTCGTGGCCTGGCCGGTGCAGATCCTCGGATCGGTCCTGCTGCTGATCGCGAGCCTGAACGTCCATCTTGGAGGTAATGCCGCCCGGCAGATTGTGATCATAGCATCGGCGTCGTGGGGTTGGGCAACGTGGCGGCGCAGCAGGGAGAAGGAAGGCGTCATCAACGTCCGCTGGGCATCGTGGCGGGACCGTGCCGTGCTGATCGCTGTCATGGCCGCTGGGACGTTCGCGTTCGGTGCCCTGCTCAAGACGACCGACGCGTCGTTCTACCCGGGTGCTCCCTGGTGGATGGTCCTCGCCGACGCCTGGATCTTCGTCGGCTCGATCCTGGCCATGTACACCCAGGCCCGGCGCTACGTGGAGTTCTGGTTCGTCTGGCTGGCCGTCGACCTCGTCGGGGTGCCCCTCGCCATTCATTCCCAGCTGTACTTCTCCGGGGTCGTCTACGCGATCTTCTTCGTCATGGTCGTCATGGGGATCCGCGACTGGGCGTCTCACTCCAAGGACCAGGAGATCGCCTCGCCGCTCGAGCCGGCTGCCACCCTGGAGAGCCGGAACGACACGTCACCGGCCACGGCGCCGTACGACACCCGTCCAGAAACGGCAAATGGCTCTTGAGATCTGACTGGCCGATGGTCACGGTCGCGGACACACCTCAGCCGACAACACCCGGCTGAGCCCTCGGAACCTTACTCACCTTCCCGGGACGAGCGTCGCATTGCCCGGCGCGATTCCCCAAGCTCCTCGAGCAGGGGGCATCCCCCAGAGCAGGCATCGAACGCCGCTCTGTGACGGGCGAACGTCCCCCTGGGGCACGGCCGGCAGAGCTTGGCCGGGCTCGCGCTTGGAGAAGTCGCGGTGGCGGGTGAGGCAGGTTCAACGGCCGCTCCTTCACGTTCCGGTACCCGGCATCCCGAAGCGTGAAGGACGGCCGTGTCGCGCGCCGCGGAAACAGGAAGGCTCGACAGGTCGGAGCGCGCTCCACTCGCACATTGATCCCGGGAAACAGCACAACCTCGACCGTCATGCTCGTCATGGCTGGAAACACTCTGCCGAAGCTGTCCCTCGTTCCCCTCGCTGACCTGCGGATTCACGGAACTGCGAACAGAGCCGATCTCAAAGAGTCTCATCACAGGGCGGAGGCGATGGCGGTGTCTGCCGAGATCACACGCAAAAAGCGCCTCGGCAAGAGGCGATCGTCCCTCTGCTTTCGTTCCCGTCGCCCTGGCGACGGAAGCCGGCGCGGACGCCTGCTCGCCGGGTTCGGTGATGGTCCGGGCCAGTTCCGTGGCCTGGTCATTGGCCGCAGCGCGTGAGGGTGGCTATACAGGCGTGCTGTGCCGCTGTCCGGTTCTTGGCGTCGAAGCGATGCGCCAACTCGAGGCGCAGGTGGTCGACGACGCGCTCGACCTGTTCGCGGTGTTGACGGCGAACCGGCTGATCAGCCCATCCCGCAGTCATCTGCATCGCGGCTCAACCCGCTGCCGTGCTGGCGGCCAGCGCGTCGCGGAGCCAGGAGTCGGCCGCGCCGAGGGTGAGGCCGGGCGTCAGTTGTCCTGCCAGTTGCCAGTAGCGGGACATCACTGGGTGATCTGCTGCGGCGAGGCGGACAGTGAGGGCGCGGCGGAAGGTAGGCGTGTCGCGGGTGCCGGAGGCACGCGCGTGGGCGGCGACGTAGCAGTCCAGGGCCTCGCCCGGGCCGGGGGTCCCGTCGGTTCGTACGGCTGCGTCCACGAGTTGGTGGGCCTCGTACAGGCCGTCGTAGAGCAGGTCCGGGTGCTCGACGGTGATGGGTCGGTGGGATGCGAGGCAGTGGTCGGTGGCCGCCGTTGCCAGGGCGTGCAGATGGGCGAAGGCGAGGACCTGGTCCGTGGTGGGGTCGGCGGGAGGCTGCGGAACGGCGGCCTCGGTGATCGCGGAGCGGAGGCGGGCGGAGAGGCGAACGGGCAGCAGGCGGCGCCAGTAGTGGGCGATGACAGATGTGCTGGGCGGCACGCTGACCGCTCCGATCAGCTCCAGGCGTTCCGCCATCTGCTCCGGGGCGGCCTCCTGGAGTGCCCGCAGGGCGGCCTCACGCCAGCGCAGGACGGCGAGCTGGGTGTCGAGGTCGTCCAACTGGCGTGCCACGACGGCTTCCAGGGCCTCCCCGGAGTCGAGAACATGCTTGATCTCAGGAACGGGGACGCCGAGGGAGCGCAGGGACCGGATCGTGCGCAGCCGAGCCAGGGCCTCGGGCGCGTAGCGCCGGTGGCCGCCGCTGCTGCGCGCCGCTTCGGGCAGCAGGTCCTGGTCGGAATAGAAGCGGACGGTTTTGACCGTGGTCCCTGCCTGCGCGGCGAGTTCGCCGATGCTCAGGGTGGCGTCCGATGGCAAGGGTTGAACCTCCCTCAGGGGGAGTTCCTAGGTTACCTGCGACGACCCTACTGTCTGGAGGCGTTGATGTACGTTTTCATCCTGGTCTCCGGCCCGTTCACCGACGGGCGGATCTGGAATGCGGTGGCCGACCGGCTTCGGGAGACGGGCGCCGGGGCGCACTCGGTGACGCTGAGCATGCAGCCCGACGCGGATCTGGAGACGCATGTCGAGGACGTGGTCCGGCTGATCGACTCCCTCGACCCGGCGCAGGTGGTACTGGTTGGCCACGACTACGCCATCCACCCGGTGCTGGGCGCGGCCGACCTCCTCCCGGAGCGGGTCGCCCGCATCGTGCACCTGGACACCGGGCTTCCGCAGCACGGCGACCCGCCGCTGGCCCTCGTCCCGGACCCGGTAGTCCATCAACTACTGGATGCCGACGGCAGCCCCCCGCCGATACCGCCGCCGGGGCCACAGGACTGGCACCGGTGGGGCAGCACGGAGGACCTCTCGGCGCACCAGCTGCAGCTGCTGAGCCGGCTGGCCGGCCCCCAGCCGCCGCGCACGCTGACTCAGCCGCTGCGACTGACAGGCGCGGCGACCGCCGTGCCGACCAGCGGAATCCTGTGCACGGCGGGAGGGATGACCATCGAGGCGGTCGAGGCGCTGGTGCGCAGCGGCCCGCCGCAGTTCCGAAAGCTGGCCGATCCGCAGGTGAGCTTCTTCGAACTGGCCACCGGCCACTGGCCGATGCTCTCCAGCCCCGACGAGCTGGCTGAGGTCCTGCTTCGCGCGGCCGCAGGCGAGGGACGGAGGCTGACCGCACCCGAGGGCGAGCCGCTCTTCCTCCGGCCCTTCCTGCTGGAGGTCCCGGAGCGGCCGCGGGTGCGGAACGGGCACGTGGACCTGCACCTGCCGGAACCGGGGGAACCGCACAGGCCGTGGCCCGCGGTGCTGTTCGTGCACGGCGGTCCGCTCCCGCCCGACCTCGACCCGGCGCCGCGCGACTGGCCGTTCTATCTCGGCTACGCCCGCTACGCAGCGAGCCTGGGCGCGGTGGGCGCCATCGCGGAACACCGCCTGCACGGCATCACCGATTACGTACGGTCCGCGGACGACGTGACCGAGGCCATCGAACTGCTGCGGGCCGACCCACGCGTGGACCCGGAGCGCATCGCCCTGTGGTTCTTCTCCGGCGCTGGACTGCTCGCCGCGGACTGGATCACCGCCCCGCCCGAGTGGCTGCGCTGCCTGGCCCTGACCTACCCGATCCTGGCCCCGCTGCCCGGCTGGGGCGCGGTCCCCCCGCGGTTCGGCCCGACCAGCGCGCTCCGGGCCGACGGAAGGACGCTGCCGCCCCTCTTGCTCACCCGGGCGGGCCTGGAGACACCGCACATCGCCGCCACCGTCGAGGAGTTCGTGACCGCAGCGGAGGAGACCAAGGCCCCGATCGAGATCATCGACGTCCCACACGGCGTCCATGGCTTCGAGATCCACGAGCCGTCGGACGAGTCCCGCAAGGCAGTGACCCGTGCCATGCGCACAGTGCTCGCCCATCTGGAGTCCTGATGCCCCTGGAAGCCGTCAGGAGATCGCATCTCCAGCTATCTCACCCGTGTCGCGGGGGAGAGGAGGACCGCTCTCGACCTCGTGGAAACCTCCGTGCAGGGCCTCCACGACCGGGGACACCGATGTCCGACTACCGGGGCGAGCCGCTCGATGAGGTGCTCGAGCGCTTCACCCAGTCGTCCGGCGGAGCGTGGGATCTCGCAGGCGCCCTGCACGGCAACGTGAGCAGTCGGCAGCAGGGAGTTGAGGCCACGCCAGGCTGGGTGTGATCGTCTGCGGGCGACGTGAGTGGAAGGCCGGGACCGGTGTTGACGGTCCCGGCCTTCGGTCTGTGTCCGGCGCCCGAGCCGGTGGGGTGTCGGGCCCGCGGCGGTCAACTCATACCGAAACCCCTATCTAATGAGTGAGGTTCACAAAAATCGGTGTGACTTCATTCTGAGATTGTGTGGATACTGCTACCATCTCGGTGAGTTGGTATGTCTGGGGAGGGTGAGTGAGTCGGTCAGCGTACGAAGGGGCCGCGATGAACGCGACTGAGGCACGCAAAGCCCTCTACGCCCTGGTGAAGCGCGCTGAGGAAGACGGGCGCACGACCCTGATCCACAAGGGCCAGAAGCGGCAGGATCGCGTTCTGCTGGCGCCGCTCGATGTGCTTCCGGCGGCACGGAAGACCGAGGTGCTTCCGTCCCACGTACTGAGTGCCGCGCAGAAGGATTTCGGTGACCTCATCACGCGGGCGGCTCAGGGCCAGCCCCAGGTGCTCCTGCGGAACACCACTCCGGTCGCGGTGCTGCTGCCCGCCGACGCCGTCTCCGCTACCCACTCATCCGATCCGGCTGCGGCCACGGGCCCGGTGCCCGCAGGAGGTGCGGTGAACAGCTCACGCAATCCGGAACGCGACAGTGCGCCGCGCAGGCTTGCCACCCTGGGTGACGCCATCGGCGCCGTACTCACCTCCGGCCAGGTCACCGGCCCCCTGTTCGGACTGTCCGGACTGGACGTGGCGACGGGCGGCTTGCCGTCCGGCCGACTGACGCTGGTAGCGGCCGCCCCGAACGTCGGTGGGAGCCTGTTGGGGCTGGCCGCCGCACGGCAGACCGCTCTCGTCGACGGCCACAAGGTCCTGTACGCGGCGTCGGGCCCGAACCGGGCCGACATCATGCGCCGGATCCTCGCCGCGGAGACCGGCGGCGACTACCCGCGCCTGAAGCAGGGCCGCCTCACCGCACAAGAGCAGCAGGTCGCCCAGCAGCTGGTCCAGGCGCCGCTGCTGATCGACGACGGCAGTGACCTGACCGCCGAGGCGATCGCGGAGACCGCTCCGCTCGTGAAGGACCTGGCCCTCGTGGTCGTGGACCGGCTTCAGGCCGCCCCCAGCGCCCGTCTCCCGCTGTCCGGCGAGCGCCTGGCAGACGCCTCACAGGTGCTGGCCTCTCTCGCCCGCACGCTGCACGTCCCGGTCCTGGCCATCATCGACAGCGACGACCCCGCGCTCCTCGGTCTTCTCGACGCCGACGTCCTGGTCACGCTCACGCCGATGGACGACCGCTCCAAGGTCCAGGTGACGGTCGAGGAGCGCGACTTCGGCGCGATCGGTACGGCGTACCTGCGGCCCGACCTGCTGCACGCCCGCTTCCTCGACGTCGGAGCAGCCCCTGTCGGCCGTGCGGGTGGCGAAGGATCCACGCGGAGTCTGGGCAATCCGGTGGAGCAGGAGCTCGCCGAAGCAGCGCTTACCTACACGTCCGGTGCTCAGCAGGGGCTGCCAGCCTCCGTCACCCACGTGTTGGCCGCCCTGCGCACCGCACTGACCAACGGCGACCCCGAAGCCCTCGCGGAACTCGGGCCCTCCCTCGCTGAGACGGCTGCGGTGCCGCCGCAGCTGCCGGACACGGCGGAGGGACGCCGACTCGCCGCCGCGCTGCAGGCGTACGGCACCGCCGCGTCCGCGGGCACCACCGGGCAGCCCGTCGCTGCCGCTCTCCAGCCCACCGCTGACCGTGGGCAGGTCCCCGACATCGACGAAGAAGACGACGGGGACGGTCTGGTACCGGGGGATGAGGAGGACGAGCCCGAGGGAGCTGTCTTCCCCGCCCTGAGGATCCTCAAGGATGCGGTCGCCCGCTCGAAGATGCACCCGATCCCGGTCATCCGCACTGAGGAACGCGACAGCGGCCCGTGGCCCCTCATCAGTGAGGACATGGACGGCGAGCCTCGCTGGGTGCACCCCGACGTCACCCTCACCCGCGTCCCCCACATCAAGGTGAACGGCAAGCGCGTGCGGCGCGACCAGCTCGACGTGCCCGACTCCTTCGGCGAGGGTGTGCTGTGCCTGATCGACCGTAACGGCAGCTACCCGTCTGCCTGTTCGGCCGTTCCCCTCGCCCCGAACAAGCTCCTGCACACCGGCCCCCTACACGCTTTCGACAAGACCAAGGCTGGCATCTATCTCATCGACATCCCGGAGTGGAACCGCACCGACATGCCGCACCCCCTGGGGCGGCTCATCGACAGACCCGACGAGCAGGGCCGCGTGTGGGTCACCACCCCGCACATCAAGCAGTTCGAGAAACTCGTCCGCGAAGGCCACCTCGCCACCGCGCCGACCATCCACGACTCCTGGACCGGGAAGGCCAACGAGTCGCTCTTCAAGCCCTTCTACGAGGCCACCCGGAAGGCACGGACTGAGCTCGTCCAGATCGGCGGTGACCCCTACAAGGCGTACAAGACCCGGCTGTCCATCGCACTGCGCCTCCTGTGGCCCAAGCGCGCGGAGCAGCGGTCCCCGTTCTGGCGGCCGGACTGGCGCATGAGCATGGTTGCCGAGGCGTCCGTCCGTCACTGGAGCGTGGCCTTCAGGGCCGTCCAGCAAGGCCACACTCTTCTCGCGCTACGCAATGTCGACGCGGCCGTCTTCTGGACGCCTCCGGGCACGCCGCCCGCCACGTACCGTATCGGGACCGGCTTCGGCGAGGTGAAGGCCAAGTTCATCCGGCCCGGCGAGATCATCCCCGAAGGTGACGACGGATGGCCGGGCCCACAGGCCACGGAGGCTCCCTGGGCGCCGCCCTGGGCGACCTCCTACGCTCCCAGGTCACCCCCCGCCACCGGCTGTCCTCGTACACCGCCAAACATTGGCACGCCCAGCTCACCCAGCTCACCGCAACTCACCGCGGTCATCAGGCCCTGGAGGACGCCGGCCTCCACGTGACCACCAAGACCCTGATCAACTGGCTGTCCGACCCCGAGTACAACATCCGCCGCAGCTACCGCGACCTCATCCACACCGCCTACGAGAACACCGCCATCGTCCCCGCCGAACCGATCTCTGACCACGTCAAGAGGGGCCAGTTCGAGATCAGCGGCATCGTCAGGACAGGCGACGACGAACGCGAACGCGGCAACCGCCGGGCGGCACCTCTGCGCATCGACGGCAGCAGGGGCGACTGGAGCGGGATCGAGGAACTCTGGCTGGCCGGCGAGCTCTCCGACGATGAGTTCGAGGACCACTTCATCGACGACGTCATCGTCGCGGACATCGGGGAAGGCACCGACGGATGGGAGTTTCCCGGCGCCTCGTACTCCGTCGAGCTCAGGTAAGAGCAGGCGCTGAGTAGGCGAACCGCCCGCCGGAACAGGGGAATCCGCACGTGGGTGATCACACCGAACGTCCCGCGTTGCCGCTGATCACCGTATCTTCAGGCACCAGGCCGGTGAATTCGGGTTCAGGTACCCTCCAGTCTCACCGCCGCTTCCTCTCCGCGTTTTGGTGGCATCCCTGAGGGGGTGAAGCCGTGCCCATTCCACCGGTATTCGATCGTGACCGCGGGCAAGGAGGAACAGCACAATCCATCATCGGGCCCGTAATGGGCGTAGGTGACTCGGATAGTACCCGGTTTTCCGGGAGTGATCGCTTGAATGGCGAGGCTTTCGCTGGTGCTGTCCCAGCCGACAAACGTCGTGCCGCGCCAGAAGAAGACCAGTCGCCCGTACCCGTCTACGCTCGGAGAACGGGTGCCGATCACCGCGGTCAGATGACCGCCGGAACCGTCCGCTACCGTGACCGGGGCGCTGGACGGCGCGAAATGTTCCGAGGGGTCGCCTGTCTCGACGGTCGTGGTCATCACCCGCGCGATCGCGCTGGGACTGGGCACGTCGGCCCGGGAGGAGCCGGGCAGCGCCCCGATCGTCGCAACGCTCAGACCCGGCCGGGACCCTACGGAGGGGGCAAGCCCCCCGGAGAGGGGGGCGGCTAGTGCCGTTGCGGGGGCCAGGGTCAAGACGACGGCGGTGGTAGCGAGGGCGGTGTACAAGAACCGGGAACGGAATTCCGGCTGTCTCGGTGGCAAGCCCTGAGCAGGTGCGGCCGCCGCGGGCACCGGGTGATGTGTGCATGGGGGAGTGCTCATGGGTTTTTCTTTCCGGGGTGCAGGGTTTTCGGCCCGGCACACGGGTTGGTGAATTTTCGCCGTGCGCCGGGGCGACCACATCGCGAGGGATGAGGAAAAGCACTGCGGTGGGGTTCGTGTCCTTCGGGGTTTCGCATCGAGTCGGCCCGGCCGGAAAATCGTCAGGAGGAATGAGAATTCACGGACCGGCAAGTTCGGTGGTCCAGGTTTCCGGGGCTGCTCTGTCCAGTGCCGTCACTGCTGGTGCCCCGCCGGTGCCGCCAGGGCCGCCGTGGTCGTGGCCCTCCTGGTGGCGCTGCCCGTGCCGAGGGCCGTCTCTCCGCGCCGCAGCGCCAGATACCTCCGCAGGCCGCTGTTGGCTTCCCGTCGTACCCGGCGCAGCACCGGGACCTGGGTCGCCCTGTGCAGCTGGTAGTGCCACGGTGCCTGGGCACCCTGCCGTACCGACATCGCGTAGGCGAAGTCCACCAGATCCTGCTCGAGGTAATGGTCGAGATGCTCGAACCAGGCCATGCTCGTGCGGGCCGCGGCCTGCACGGGATGGAGTGCGGCCCGGCGGCGCTTGTCGTAGGCCTGCAAAGCGGCAGGCAGCTCTGTCTCCGTATACAGGCTCTGCGCGAGCTCGATCGCATCCAGCAGCGCCAGCCGGGTGCCTGAGCCCAGGGTGTAGTGGGTGGTGTGGGCGGCATCCCCCAGCAGCACCACGTTGTCGTGGCACCAGGTGGCGTTGCGTACCTCGGTGAAGTGCTGCCAGCGTGCCGGTTCCCCCCGGGACTGGCCGAGCAGGGCGTGGCCGTCCAGAGCGGAGGCGAAGATCTGTTCCAACAACCGCACACCGTCGGCGGTGTCGAGCGTATCGAGCCCCAGCCCCCGCCAGGTCTCTGGGGCGCACTCGACGACGCAGGTGCTGACTTCCGCGCTCGAGGGGTAGGCGTAAAACCAGATCCACCCGGCCGGGGTCGGTTCGAAGGCGAAGGTGAAGCGGGGGAACACCTTGTCGGTGCCCAGCCATATGTAGGGGTTGCGGCCGACTTCCAGGCGGGTGCCGAAGTGGTCGCCGTGCAACTGGCGCACCCGGCTGTTGGCCCCGTCGCAGGCGACGATCAAGTCGGCGTCGGCGAGCTCGGCCAGGTCGTCGACCTTGCGGCGGTGCTGGACATCCACCCCCAGCTCGGTTGCGCGTCGGTTGAGGATGTCGAGCAGGGTGGCGCGGGCGATGCTGTAGCCGTACCGGCCCAGATACGCGGTCTGCTCCCCGCGGCGGACCTCCTGGTCTTGCCACAGGGCCGAGGCCGCACGTACCGCCTGGGCGCTGTGGGGGTCGTTGCGGTAGAGGTGGTCGAGCAGGTCGTCCCCGTACCCGACGCCCCAGCCGTAGGTGGCCCCTGGCGGGTCGCGTTCGATGACGGTGATGTCATGGCCGGCATCGCGGCGCTTGGCCGCGATCGCGAAGTACAACGCGCCCGGTCCACCGCCGACGCACACGATCTTCATGGCGTGTCCCGTTCTGGCTGCACGGCCGGGCGGCCGCATCGCGGCTGCGGCACCCTGGTGCGCGGTCGGTGTCGGATCGGGGCCGCCCAGCGGCGGAGGGGCGGTCCCGGCCGGCGTCCCCTGCCGGTCGGTTCCTTGGAGTAGTGGTCGCATGGGTTCCTCTTTCCTGGGTTGAGTCTCTGGGTCGACTCGGTGGGGTGGGTCTTGGTGCCTGTGGGTCGGTGCGCGCTCGAGAGCACTGAAGGGGGGGGCTGGGCCTGTGCCCGGCACCGGGCGCGCGGGTGCGGCGATCTCACACCTGAGGTGTGTCTGCCGCACCCGCGCCCGGGCCTTGGCGATCTGACCGGGTTCTCTTCGTGGCCGGTCAGGCGCCGCCTCGGGGTGCCGCGGGGGTCAGGGCAGCGTCGGTGCCGCCTGCCCCGGGTCGGCTATCCCCAGCCCCAGCTGCTGGAGCTGCCCCAGCTGCTGCTGGAGCTGCCCCAGCTGCTCGAACTGCCCCAGCCACCCCCGTTACCCCAGCCTCCGTTGTCACCCCAGCTGCTCGAGCTGCCCCAGCTGCTGTCGGAGCTGCCCCAGCTACTGGAGCTGCCCCAACTGTCGCTGTCGTCGCCCCAGCCGCCCCAGCTGCTGACGCTTGCCACGGTGGTGGCGTGCGTCGTGGCGGGTGCGGCCTGGGCGGCGGCGCCGCCGCCCAGGAGCGCCCCTGCGGCGGTGACGGTGATGGCCGCGACCTTGGCGATCTTCTTGCTCGTTCGAAACATGACCTGTCCTTACTTTCGGTGGATGAGCCTCACTCCGGATCGGTGAGGTCGTGTTTCGAGTAAGCCCGAACGGGTCATGTGTCGTCACGCCACTGAAGGCCGTGACTTGACACTCGTAAATGATCTTGATATAGGTCCGCGTTTCGCCCAGGCCACCCCGGTGCCCCGCCCCATGACAGCCCTGTCGGCCCTGGGACGGGCCCCTTGAGGCGTCGGCCCCGTAGACCAGCCGGACGGCGACCGCGTCCACTGGTGTCCACCTCGGAACGGCTTTGCATCGGCGGCTCCACGGACGGCACCGCCAGAGACGTGATCACGGGCTACAACGGCCTCGGCCGGGTCCTCGGCGGCAAGGTCGACGACGGAGGTGGCGGTGGCGGAGGCGGCGGCTTCTCCGGCGGCCAGCAGGGCAACGGCAAGACGGGCGGTACGGCCCCGAACGGCGCCGGCGACAACGGCCGTACCGGCGGCACGGCCGCCGGCCCGGCGGTGCTCACACAGGCGGCCGCCGTCAGTCCAGCGGCGAGGCCGGCGAGTACGGTTCAGGCGAATGGTGTCACCGTAGGACCCATTGGTGGTGCAGAAGCGGACTCGCCGGGAATCGCAGGGAGTTGAGCCATCTGGCACCACGGAGAAAACCTCCCCCGGCGCACGCGTGCGCGCCTCGGCACACGAAAAGAACGCGAGGCTCAGGCTTCGAAGCCGTACTTCAGGATGTACGCGGACGCGTCCAGCACCATGTCGTTCAGCTCGACCGCCACACTGTCTGCGTCGAATGCGGTACGGGCAATGAGTGCCACGCAGGTGCACTGGACGGCAGGCCCAGCCGGTCAGCCTCTTCCGCGGTCGGCATGCGGGAACGGATCTCCTCTCGAAAGCGAGTTGGCCCCGCGGCCCAGTTCCTCAAGTCGCGCGTCCGTACCGCCGGGTCCCGTGTCCGGCTGCGCAATCGGCGTACCGGCAACCAGGTCGGCCGCCGAATACGACGTGGAGAAAAGTGCCGGCTTGCCGTCAAGGGCGAAGCGGCGCCTGCCACACAGACCCGCTCGCTTTCTCCCAGACCCAGGACTGCGGCAATCACGGTCGAGGGGCGTCTTCGACCAACTCGACTGAGCTGAATCAGCTGAAGCATTCAGACACACGCCAGAGGTAAGGACGAAATGGCGTACCCGCTCGACTGGCGTCCCGAGAGGGCCGTGCCAGATCCGTGCCAGATCGAGGGGCGATGAGCGGACACGCGCGGTCGAACGGGACGTCCTCCGTGAGAGGTTGGTGGCCTGGCCCCAGGACGAGTCCGTGGCCTGACGTGCGCTCCGCACGCGGTCCTTCTGCTGGCCCAATGTCCGTGCGGATTACTAGAGTTGCTCCTCCGGCCGCGCCCGTGCGTCCGGATCCCTTCTCGAAGGAGCTCTTATGGTGCGTATACGAAGACGTGCGGCGGGTGTCGCGTTTGTCCTGGCGGCCGCGTCGTTCAATCTGCTCGGTGTCCCCGGCACGGCAGCGGGTCAGCCCCAGGGCGGCATCGTCCTGCCCGTACGGTCGCACTGGCAGACCCTCGCCGACAGCCGTCATGTGTACGTCAGCGCGCCCGGCGACGACGCGGTGCTGGTCACCGACCACGACGGGCAGGTCGTGAAGAAGGTGGAAGGTCTCGACGGGGCGCGGGGCATGGCCGAGTCGTCCGACGAGTCCACCCTCTACGTGGCGCTCTTGGACGCTGACGCGATCTCCGTCATCGACACCGCGACCTTGACCGAGACGCGGCGCATTCCAACCGGGGCCGACACCGAACCGGAGAGCCTTGCCCTCGCTGGCGGCCAGCTGTTCTTCGGCTACCAGGCCACCGTCTTCGACGCCGGCATCGGGTCGGTCTCCATCGCCGAGGCGACCCCTACCGTCAGCCTGGACGACGACCCCGTCTGGTACGGCAAGCCGCGACTCGCCTCGTCGCTGGGCGCGCCCGGCCGGCTCGTCGCCGCGGAGAGCCAGGGCGCGCCGGGCATGCGCGTGTACGACGTGGGCTCCGGCACGCTTCAGGAGACCGCCTACAGCGACGCCGTCGGTGATGTCGAGGACGTGGCGGTGACGCCGGACGGTAGCAGTGTGATCACCGCGAACGGCTCCAACTACTACCACCAGCGGTGGCGCCTGTCGGACCTGACGGAGGAGGCCCAGTACGACACCGGCCCCTACCCCAACTCCGTCGCTGTCGACTCTCACGGCACGGTCGCCGCGGGGATCGTGGCGGGAGGGGAGTGGGACGTCTATGTCTACCGTCCGGGAGAAACCGCCGCGTACCGCACGGTCGCTTTGTCGCCGGGGTACGCGGATCTGCTCGACCGAGGCTTGGCCTGGGCGCCCGACGGCAGCAGGCTGTTCACCACCCGCTTCCCCTACTCGGGCGAGGTCGTTCTCGACATCGTTACCGACGTCGCGAAGGCATCCAGCACGATCACTCTGTCCGCCCCGCCGACGAACCCAGTCGGCACGCCGGTCACCGTGACGGGGGAACTGACCTCGCTGGTCCCCTTCCCCAAGCGCAGAGCGGTCGTCACGGTGACGCGCAACGGCGTGGAGCTGCCGGATGTGAAGGTTGGACGGGACGGCGCCTTCAGCTTCAGGGACACACCGCCCGACTGGAACACGTATCCCCAGTACACGGTCACCTACGCGGGCGACGCCCGGCATGTGCCCGGCACGGCGACCGTCATGGTCGAGTTCGTCAGCTGACCGGACTGGGCAGTTTGCCCGAGTGCGTCACAACGGCCCCACACCGAGCTGGCGTACCCCAGGTCGTTGGCCGCCGGCACCGGCTCCGGCGCCTCCCGCACGGCCGTATCCGCCGCATCATCGCGGGCGGACAGGGCCTCGGCCAGCTCCACCCGGGCGATCGCCCGGTGTTCCAACACCACGTCAGCCGCAGCGAGTTCGGACAAGTTCCGGTTCGCCTCCGCCTGAAACTCCTCCATCCGCACCCAGGCAGCGGCCTCCCGTTCTTCCATCAAACCCATCACCGACGCCACCGGCCACCTCCACATCGTCTGGGGAACTGATCGCCCGAACGCTCCCACGACGACACCGGAGCCAAGCTCGAACAGCGGAAACTCAGTAATCACATCCGGTAGGACAACGGCTTCTTGAACCCCAAGCTGAGACATCACACAGGGCGGGCACCACGAACCTATCGGCAGCCACTGACAATCCGGTCTCTCGGGATCAGTGGAATCACTCATGCCTCCCTACGCCCAAACGGCCTCGTAGACGAGCAGTTGACAACCCCACCCCGCACAAGTCCTGGGTCGATGGCGGCTACCGCCAGCCGCCGAACATGCGGTCGCCCTGCGCCGAGGTCAGGCTGCCTGAGGTGCCGTGGTCGACGACTGCGAGGTGAGGACGTCATCGCCGCACAGGTCCTGCACCCAGGTGGTCTGGTAGACGGTCTCCAGGTACCGCTCACCCAGATCCGGGGCGATGGCCACAGCGGTCAGCTCCCGTCCGTCCTGTCGAGCCAGCCAGGCCATCGCGCCGCTGACCACCGTCCCGGTGGAACCCCCGAACAGAAACCCACGCCTGGCCAACCGGTGACAGGCCCGGATGGTGTCGGCCTCTTCGACGCGCACCACATCGTCGACATAGGACTCGTCCAGCAGCGGGGGGCGCATGCTCGTGCCCAACCCCGGGATCATCCGGCGACCAGGGACGCCCCCGAAGGTCACCGAGCCGATGGAGTCGACGGCCACGACGCGTACCGGCCGGTGCCACTTGCGGAAGTAGCGCGCGCAGCCCATCAGGGTCCCGGTGGTGCCGGCCCCGACGAACAGCACGTCCAGGTCCGGGAACTGCCGGGCGATGGCCGGGGCGGTCCGTTGGTAGTGGGCCATGCTGTTGCTGGGGTTGGCGTACTGGTTGAGCCACACATAGCGCTCGTCGCGGGCGCACAGCGCCTGGACGTGATCGATGCGCGCGCCGAGGAGCCCGCCGACGGGGTCGGGTTCGGTGATGATGTGGACCTGGCTGCCCAAGGCCTCCATCATCATCCTGGTCGCCAGGTTGCAGCGGGAGTCGGTCACGCACAGAAACCGATATCCCTTGTTGGCCGCGATCACGCTCAGGGCCACGCCCAGGTTGCCCGAGGACGACTCGACCAGAACCGAGTCCGGCGTCAGCAGTCCGTCGCGTTCGGCAGCCTCGACCATTTCGACGGCGGCCTTGAGCTTGATCGAGCCGGCGAAATTGAATCCCTCGCACTTGAGGAACAACGGGTACTCGAATATTTCCTCAAGGTCGACGTAGAGATCGTCCTCGTTGAAGGCTTGGGGGGTGGATATGACAGGCATGTCGTCTCCTCGCGGCTACAGGGACCTCCCGGTAGCCGATCCGTCTCTGTGTCGTACAGAGAGAAGTTCGGCGGCGAGCGGCGACTCGCCGGAATGCCTCCAGTACGCCCAAATCGGAGCAGCCGTGTCATGCCACCGAAATTCGGGACTTGACACGCGCCCTGTGCGCGCATATACGGCGCGATGGGGTCCGGTTGTTGCGGCACCGGGATCAGTGGCCGCTTTCCAAGCCCGATTGCCATCGGTTGGCGCCCTGTGTCCTGCCCCGCAGTCCCCACCCGTGAAGCGCCGTACGGCACGGTGGCGTGCGATGCAATTGCCGGGCTTGTCGGGCGATTCGCCCGTGGATTGATCGGGTGCGGTGCAACGCGGTCGCGACCAGTGCGACGTGCGCGGAGATCAAGGGGCCACCGTGCGGCGAGCATGAAGCGGCTCAATATCAATGCCAGATTTCGATGTCAAGTCCCGAAATTCAGGGACGGGACAGGAACTCTCCGGACGGGCCTACTGAAGAGGCCGGATATCACGAATCCGTACCCACTGAGGAAACGCCCTCGAGGAGTTCTCGTGCTAGATAAAATGACGGACGCAATTGCGGCTGATCCGGCCGGCGTCTCGGCCTTTCAGGACGACAGGGCGGCCGGTTCAGCGACCGGCACCGAGAGGCGTCTGGCTGAGGTGCTGGCCGACATCGTACGTGTGGAGCAGGTGCCGCCCGACAGTCACTTCTTCAACGACCTGGGTGCAGATTCCCTGGTGATGGCACAGTTCTGTGCGCGGGTGCGGAAGCGGGAAGACCTGCCGTCGGTGTCGATGAAGGACATCTACCGGTATCCCACCGTCCGGAGCCTGGCCGTCGCGCTCTTCGACGCCGCGCCTGCTCCCGTCCCGTCCCCGAACTCGCTCGTGGAGGCGTCGGCACCGGCGCAGACCCCGGCCACGCGGACACCGGCCGGTGCAAGGGCTCCGGCCGCCACAGTGCGATACATCTTCTGCGGAGTGCTGCAGTCCCTGTTCTTCCTGGGCTATTCCCTGCTTGCCGCCTTCGCCGCCGCCGCAAGCCACGCATGGATCTCCGCAGGCTCGGGTCTGTTCGACCTCTACCTGCGGTCGGCCCTGTGCGCCGGCGGGGGCTTCCTGGGGCTGTGCGCCTTCCCGATCGTGGCGAAATGGACACTCATCGGCCGCTGGCGAGCAGGCGAGTTTCCCGTCTGGGGCATGAAGTATCTGCGCTTCTGGGTCGTCAAGACCCTGATCCGCACAAGTCCCCTGCGGCTGTTCACCGGCTCACCGCTTTACGTGCTCTACCTCAGGGCGCTCGGCGCGCGGATCGGCAGGGGCGCCACGATCCTCACCCGCACGATCCCAGTCTGCGCCGACCTGCTCACCATCGGTGACGGTACGGTCATCCGCAAGGACGTGCTGCTGTCCTGCTACCGCGCCCACGGAGGGCTGATCCAGACCGGCCGGGTCACGCTCGGCAGCGATGTGCTCGTCAGCGAGCACACGGTCCTCGACATCGGAACCGAGATGGGAGACGGCGCCCAGCTGGGCCACGCCTCCTCCCTGCACGGCGGCCAGGTGGTGCCCGCCGGTGAACGCTGGCACGGCTCGCCGGCGCAGCCGACCGACGTGGACTACGGGTGGGTCGGCCCAGCCGACTGCCCCACCCGCAAGAGGGCCGCGTACGGTGTTCTGCAACTGCTGAGTCTGCTGCTGGTGTGGCTGCCGCTGACGATGGGCGCCGTAAGCGCCCTGGCCGGCGTCCCGCTGCTTCACCCGCTTCTGAACCCCCGGCCGATGGCCAGCCCGGCGTTCTTTGGCGATGCCCTGATCATCTCCTTGATCGTGTTCTGCGGCTCGACACTCGCCGGCCTCCTGGTCCTGGGCACCGTGCCGCGTGTCCTCAACAGGGCCATCAAGCCCGGCAAGCTCTATCCGTTGTACGGCTTCCATTACGGCATCCAGCGGGTGATCGCGCTGATGACCAACAGGAAGTTCTTCACCACGCTCTTCGGCGACAGCTCCAGCATCGTCCACTACCTGCGCTACCTCGGATACGACCTGTCCCGCATCGAGCAGACCGGCTCGAACTTCGGCACCGAGGTGCAGCACGACAACCCTTACCTGAGCTCTGTCGGCACCGGCACCATGATCGCCGACGGTCTGTCCCTCATGAACGCCGACTTCTCCAGCACGTCCTTCCGCGTGTCCCGCGCGTCGATCGGGCCCCGGAACTTCCTCGGGAACCGCGTCGCCTACCCCTCACAGGGCAGGACCGGCGACAACTGCCTGCTCGCCACGAAAGTCATGGTGCCCACCGATGGTCCGGTGCGTGAAGGCGTGGGCCTGCTGGGCTCACCCAGCTTCGAGATACCGCGCACAGTGCTGCGGGACAACAGGTTCAACCATCTGCGGACCGGCGATGAGCTGCGCCACCGCCTGGCCGCCAAGAACAGGCACAATGCCGCAACCGCCGGCCTGTACCTGTTGGCGAGGTGGAGCCACCTCTTCGTGATCACCCTTGTCACCATGGGCGCGGCCAACCTCTATCCCTCGCTCGGTGCACCGGCGATCGCTCTGGCCACCGTCCTCACCTTCACGTACACCGTCGTCCACTTCGCGCTGATCGAACGGGCCTCCACCGGCTTCACAGCGCAGCAGCCGCTGTACTGCTCGATCTATGAGCCGGGCTTCTGGCACCACGAACGCTTTTGGAAGATGGCGTCGGTCGACTACATCCAGGTCTTCAACGGCACCCCCTTCAAGAACGTCATCTGGCGGCTTTTGGGGGCCCGGATCGGCAAACGGGTCTTCGACGACGGCTGCTTCCTCCCGGAGCGCACCCTCGTCACCATCGGCGACGACAGCACGCTCAACGCCGGGACCGTGATCCAGTGCCACTCACAGGAGGACGGCGCCTTCAAGTCCGACCGCAGCGCCCTCGGCAGCGGCTGCACCCTCGGGGTCGGCGCCTTCGTCCACTACGGCGTGACGATCGGCGACGGCGCCGTGCTTGCCCCTGACTCCTTCCTCATGAAGGGCGAGCAAATCCCCCCGCACGCCCAGTGGGCGGGCAACCCGGCCCAGGACATGCCGGGCAACGAAATCCCCCTTAAGGACCGCCCGTAAGCCGACGCCGCCCACGCCGCCCGAGCCCATGGCAACTGACACCGCGACACCAGCCACATCAGTCACAAGTACAGGAAACTAACCGATGGCAACGCACCCGAACCCCACCCGAAACAATCTGGAATATTGGCGCGACGTACTGACAACCGGCGGATTCACCCCCGTCCCACGCTGGACCCTCCACCCGGTGCCCGGCGTGAGCCAGTACGAGACACACGTCCCCGAAGGCATCGTCACCGGGCTGTGCCGGCTGGCCGACGAACTGGCGATACCGCTTGACTCGCTTCTGCTGGCGACGCACGCCAAGGTGCTCGCGGCGCTGTCCGCCGAGCAGCAGATCACCACCGGCTACGTCACCCACGGCGGCAACCTGCTGCCCTGCCGGCTCACCACCGCACCCGCCTCATGGAGACAACTGCTGCACACCACCCACCAGGCGGCCGCTGAACTGCTGACGCACCAGGAAGTTCCGGCCTCGGACATCGACCATCTCAAGTGCGAACTGGGCCTGATCGGGCCGTTGTTCGAGACCGTTCTCGATCCCACCACGATCGACGGGGACCTCACCGGGGACACTACGCTGCGGGTGGGCATCCAGCCCCACAACGGCCGACTCGTGCTGCGACTGCGTTACCGCACCGACAGACTCGACGCCGACAGCGCCTCCCGCATCGCCGGTTATCACGTGGCCGCGCTCGCGCTGATCACCGCCGATCCCGATGCAGAACACGCGCGCCAGAGCCTGCTGTCCGATGAGGAACTGCGCTTCCAGCTCGACCGACTGGCCGGACCGAAAAGGGAGTTGCCGAGCGCGAGAGTACATGAACTGTTCGAGGACCGGGTGCGAATGCACCCGGATGCCATAGCCGCCGTTCACGCCGACCGGCAGTGGACCTATGCGGAGCTCAACGCCCGGGCAAACCGGCTGGCCCGCGCCCTCGCAGGCCGCGGACTCGCCCCCGAGGATGTCGTCGCGGTGGTGACCAGACGCAACTTGGACTGGCTCGCCGCCGTTCTCGCGGTCTTCAAATCCGGAGGCGCCTACCTCCCCATCGAGCCGCACTTCCCGGCCGAGCGCATCGCCGCCATCCTCTCCCGCGCCGACTGCACCCTGGTGCTGACCGAACCTGGCAGCACCACCACCCTCGACCAGGCACTCGAGTCCCGGCCCGGCACCGAGAGGCTCTTCGTCGAGGCGGCCTACGAAGAAGCCCACGCAGACGACGATCCCGGCATCCACGTCACGCCCGACCAACTCGCATACATCTACTTCACCTCCGGCTCGACCGGTGAGCCGAAAGGCGCAATGTGCGAACACGCCGGCCTGCTCAACCACCTCTACGCCAAGATCGACGACCTCCGCATCGGCGAGGGACAGGTGGTCGCCCAGACCGCGCCACAGTGCTTCGACATCTCCCTGTGGCAGTTGCTGTGCGCCCTGCTGACCGGTGGGCGAACCCTGCTGGTCGAACAGGACGCCATCCTCGACGTCCCTCGATTCCTCGACACCGTCACCGACGGCAGGGCCACCGTGTTGCAGCTCGTGCCCTCCTACCTCGAAGCCGTCCTGACCGAGCTCGAACAGCGGCCCCGGGCGCTGCCCGACCTGCGCTACCTGTCGGTCACCGGGGAGGCACTGAAGAAGGAGATCGCCGAGCGCTGGTTCACCGCTCAGCCCCGAATCGCGCTGGTCAACGCCTACGGGCTCACCGAGACCTCGGACGACACCAATCACGACGTCATGCACCGAGCGCCGGAACGCATTCTGCTCGGCCGTCCGGTCAACAACGTGCACATCTACGTCGTTGACGAACACCTCGCACCGGTGCCACTGGGCGCCCCGGGCGTGATCGCGTTCTCCGGGGTCTGTGTCGGCCGTGGATACATCAATGACCCCGAACGCACACGAGCGGCCTACCTGGCCGATCCGCAACGCCCCGGCACACGGCTCTATCTCGGCGGCGACTACGGGCGCTGGCATCCTTCGGGGAAACTGGAGTTCCTCGGCCGTCGCGACGCCCAGGTCAAGATCCGCGGGTTCCGGATCGAGATCGGCGAGATCGAGAACGCACTACTCGGCCTCCCCGGTATCCGCGACGGCGCGGTGGTGGTGGCCGAACGCGCCGATCAGAGCAAGCATCTGGTCGCCTTCTACTCCGCCGTGAAGCCCGTCGACCCCGGGACCCTCAACGACCTGCTGGGTGCGTCTCTGCCCACGTACATGGTCCCGGCGGCCTTCCACTGGCGCGCGAGCCTGCCGCTGACCGCCAACAGCAAGATCGACAAGAAGGCACTGACGGCGCTCGCCGCACAACTCGCCACCAGCGAGGACGATCACGAGGCGCCCGCCACCCCGACCGAGCAGCGGTTGGCGGCCGCCTGGGGGTATGTCCTCGGCCTGCCCCAGCACCACATCGGACGCCGCGACCACTTCTTCGACCGCGGCGGCACCTCCCTCTCGGCGGTGAAACTCGCCGTGGCCCTGGACCGCGCCGTGGCCCTCAAAGACGTCATCGCACACCCGGTCCTCACCGACCTCGCCGCCCTGGTCGACCACCGACGCGAGCGCCATGCAACCGCACCAACGACCTCTCCTTGAACCGCATCGAAAGGAACAGCACCATGCCATACCCGACACCCGTGTCCCTCCTCAACGTGGAGCTGGATCCCGGCAAACCCCCGATCCTGCACGTGGACACCGCCGATGACCCACCCACCTGGGCGGCGGAACACCGCCGCGCACTGCGCACCCTGGTCACCGAACACGGCGCGCTCCTCATCCGCGGCCTGCACCTGCGCGACGCCGAGCAGGCCGGCGACGCCCTCCACCGCCTGGCCCCGGCCCTGATGACCGACAAGGAATCCTTCGCCTCCCGCCGGACCTACGCACCTGGCGTGTACTCCTCCTCCGCATGGCCGCCGAACCAGCCGATGTGCATGCACCACGAACTCAGCTACACCCTCCAGCCCCCTGGCCTCATGCTGTTCGCGTGTCTGACCGCACCCACGACCGGCGGAGCCACCGCCATCGCCGACGCCGCCACCGTCCTGGAAGCACTGCCCACCGATCTGGTCCACCGCTTCGAACAAGAAGGCTGGCTGCTCTCCCGCACCTACAACGACGAGATCGGCGCCCCCTACGGCAAGGCCTTCGGCACCGATGACCGCAGGGCCATCGAGGACTACTGCCGCACAGCCGGCATCGAATTCGACTGGCAACCCGACGGCAGCCTGCGCACCCGCCAGCGCCGCCCCGCCGTTACGGCCCACCCCGTCACCGGCCGCCGCTGCTGGTTCAACCAGATCGCCTTCCTCAACGAATGGACGATCGATCCCGAGATCCGCGATTACCTCATCGACGTCCACGGCGCCGAGTCACTGCCGTTCAACACCCGCTTCGGGGGCGGCGACACCATCGGCCCGGACATCATTCAGCTCCTCAACGACACCTACGCCGCCCACACCGCCCGCGAACCGTGGCGGGCCGGCGACCTCATGCTCGTCGACAACGTGCGCACCGCACACAGCAGGGAGGCCTTCCAAGGACCACGTGAGGTGCTTGTCGCCATGGCCGAGCCGCTGAGCCCGGTCCCGTGCCCGCCGACCGGCGATATGAGCGCCGGATGACCACCGTCCGTTCCACGGCAATGGAGCCCGCCATGTCCCAGCCGCACACAGTGCCCCCGTTCGCAGTAATCTCCGGTGCCCAGGTCCAGCACGCCCTGCAGGACAGGGAAGCGCAGGTCGTGGACCTCATCGAGGCCACCTACCGGCTGCACGCCGCGGGGGAGTCGGTCAATCCTCCCTCCTACTTCCTGCGCTTCCCCGACCGACCCACCTCCCGGATCATCGCGCTGCCCGCCTCGCTCGGCGGCCAGGCGCAGGTGGACGGCCTCAAATGGATCTCCAGCTTCCCCGACAACGTCCAGGCCGGCATCCCCAGGGCGTCCGCCGTCCTGATCCTCAACGATCACGACACCGGCTACCCCTTCGCCTGTCTGGAAAGCTCCATCATCAGCGCCACCAGAACCGCCGCATCCGCAGCACTGGCCGCCGACCGCCTCACCCACAATCGGCAACGCCCCACCCGCATCGGGTTCTTCGGTACGGGCCTGATCGCCCGCTACATCCACACCTTCCTGACCGCCGTGGGCTGGTCCTTCGACGAGATCGGTGCCTATGACCTGTCCCACCGCAGCGCAGCGGGATTCCGCGACTACCTCCAACAGACCGGCAGCGCCGCACGGATCACCGCGCATGGCAGCCCCGAGGACCTCGTCCGTTCCAGCGACCTCGTCGTGTTCGCCACCGTTGCGGGCGAACCACACGTCAGCGACCTGGCCTGGTTCCACCACAACCCACTGGTTCTGCATGTGTCCCTGCGCGACCTGGCACCGGAGATCATCCTCGCCTCGACCAACATCGTCGACGACGTCGAACACTGCCTCAAAGCCGACACATCCCCGCACCTGGCCGAACAGCTCATCGGCAACCGCGGCTTCCTGCATGGCACACTCGCCGACGTCATGAGCGGACGAGTAGCGCCCCCCACCGGCCGGCCTGTGGTCTTCTCGCCGTTCGGCCTCGGAGTACTCGACCTCGCTGTCGGCAAATACGTCTACGACGAGATGGCCCGCTCCGGAGAGCTCAACGTGATCGAGGACTTCTTCCACGACCTGCGCCGACACGGGTGACCGGCCCACAGCACCCGGTGGGTCCGCCCGGGACGAACGGCCCTGTCTCGCTCGAGTGCGGGGGTCAGGCAAGACAGCGTCCGATGCCCCCTTGGTGCGATAGGCGATCCGCTCGACCTGCACCGTGCCGAACTGTGTGGACAAAGCCGCGTATGGCCCTTCGCGGCGCGGTGGCGGGATCGTCGGGAATCAATCGGTTGCTTCCGGGACTTGGGCTCTCGTTGATGCGGTATAGGGCGCTTTGATGAGTTGATCGGCCCGTTGTAGGAGAAGTTCGAAGCAGAAACCCATGTCTGAACGAGCGTCAGCGCCGGTTGCTGTACAGCGCGGAGGCCCGGCACTCGGGCACAGGAGGATCGCCGCCGTAGCCGTGGCGGAGAAGGACCCGCCGGTAAGCCGACCGCAAGGAAGGCCCAACTCCGCAGCGGGGACAGGACGATCCAGGAAGCCAAGGCCGGCGGCCGGAAGGCAGCAGGAAATCGGGACCGGTGGTCGGGCGCCTCCGCTGGCCGTCCCGCACAACTGGCCGGATACGGGCACTGACCGGACCCGAAAGGGTGCCGACGTGGATCAGGTGGGCCTGCCGACGTGCGCGAGGATCCTGCCCTCTTCGCCCCAGTCAACTTGGGTCTGGGCCCCGGGGATGACCTCGAAGCGGCGGTGCAGCAGCCGACGCGGTTCGTCCGTCCCGACGCCCAGTTCGGCCGCGCTGCGGGGCCGGGCCTCTTGCCGATAGATCTTGACGCGCTGGTAGGTGCCGGCGAAGCCGTACCGCTCGACCAGACGCTCATGCACCACCGTGCCCTGGATCAGCCTTTCGGCCCGCAGCGTCGCGTCGATCAGCGGTGCCACCTCGGTCACCACCCACGCCCGCGTTCCCTGGCTGCCGCTGCCCCGCGGCGTGCCCGGCGGAGCCTGCGAGGAGAGGTACTTGCGCACGGTCTGCCGGTGCAGACCCGCCTCCCGGGCGATCTCCGGGACGCTCATCGCACCAGACGCACGCAGGGGGTGAAAACGGCGCAAGCGGTCGCTCGTGCCACCTTCAAGGATTCCTGCGATGCTGATCTCGCCGCGTGCGCCGGCCCTCCCTAGGGAGCCTCACTACCGCGCCTACGACGGTGGCGTGCACGACGAGCGCAGTTTTCGGCGGCTTGCCGACCGGGGTCCGCGGCGCCAGCAGTCACGGCATTGCATGCCCGGCGACCCGAGCGGTCGATCACGTCCCGCTCGCAACCAGCTACCGACAGCTTCTAACAGCCCGGCGGGTTCTGGGGGCCCGCGCAGTCCGCGCTCAGTGATTCCGCCGTGGCCTTCGTTGTCTGAGGCATTGCCTCAGCACTTGTCACGCCCACCGCTCCGGCGAGCAGCGCAGCAACGCAGAACGCACCGACGAGGTGTCTGATGTGCTTCTGGACGCTTGTCACCATGGTGATCTCCCTTGACCTGGGGTGATGGATTACTCCTGATTTGTCGGTTTGGTACTACAGCTTGGTGCTACAGCCGGACCACTGTCAACGGCCTGGAGGTGGGGGAGTCCAGTGGGGCCGGTGCGGCAGTGGGGGCGGTCTTTGCGGGGCCGTCCCGCGATGGTGTGCCCCTGCCGCATGTAGTGGCGACACTCCGGACAGCCCACCCACGTGATCGATGACAACTGGACCACTCCCACGCGACGGTCCCACAGACAGAGACGAGGAGGATCCACAAGGGAAACACCCGGTCCCTGCCCGTCTACGACCCGAGGATTCCTGGAGAGCCCGACCCCAGCGTCGGGCGGCAGCCATGCCCGCCCGGCGACCAACAGCCGACAGCCGCCGGCCCACCGCGACCAACTCGACTCCGCCGCCCCAAGCGAAAAGGGGAGGCTGGAACCAATACCGTATTGAGGCTAGAACTTGATCACCGACACCGAGGCCGAGCCCTCATTGGCCGTGTAGGCCCGGCGTCCGTCCGGGGAGACCGCCACCCACACCGGGTACCCGCCGACAGGGATGGGGTTGCCCACGGTGCGGTTGGTGGCGGTGTCGATCACCGACACCGAATCCGGGCCGGAGTTGGCTGTGTAGGCCCGGCGTCCGTCCGGCGAGACCGCCACCCCGACTGGCTTCTTGCCGACGCTGATGGGGTTGCCCACGGTGCGGTTGGCGGCGGTGTCGATCACCGACACGGAATCCGAGCCGGAGTCGGCCGTGTAGGCCCGGCCTCCGTCCTGGGAGACCGCCACCCCGTACGGCTTCTTGCCGACGCTGATGGGGTTGCCCACGGTGCGGTTGGTGGCGGTGTCGATCACCGACACGGAATCCGAGCCGGAGTTGGCCACGTAGACCCAGCGTCCGTCCGGGGAGACCGCCACCCCGACCGGGTCCTTGCCGACGCTGATGGGGTTGCCCACGGTGCGGTGGCTGGCGGTGTCGATCACCGACACCGAATCCGAGCCGTAGTTGGCCGTGTAGGCCTGGCCTCCGTCCGGGGACACCGCCACCCCCTGCGGCTTGTCGCCGACGCTGATGGGGTTGCCCACGGTGCGGTGGGTGGCGGTGTCGATCACCGACACCGAAGCCGGGCCGAAGTAGTTGGTCGCGTAGGCCCGGCGCCCGTCCGGGGACACCGCCACCGCGCCCGGGGATTTGCCGACCTGGATCGAGGTCACGGACGGTGCGGTGGGACCCGAGGAGCGGGACTGTGCCAGGTAGATTCCGCCGCCCGCCGCGGCAAGCGCCACCAGCGCCACCCCTGCGATGAGCCTGGCCCGTCGGTTTCTGGGCCGCGGTGGGCGGGGCCGCGGCCGGGCCTCGTCCCCTTTGTGTGGCAGCGGTTCCAGGGGCGGGCCGGTCGGTTCCTCCGGCTCGACCGGCGACAGGATCTCGGTCGGCGGGGCCGATTCCCGGGGGCGCGGCGGCTTCGAGGCGGGGGGCCGCTCGGGCGGCGGCACCTCCGGTGAGGGAGCCGGCTGCGGCAAAGGGGACGGGTGGGGCTGGTCGGCGATGGAGGCGAGCCGCCGGGCGGCCTCCTCACCGTCCATCCTGTCCGCGGGGTCCTTGGCCAGCAGCCCGACGAGGACCGGGGTCAGCTCCGTCGCCCGGCGCGGCAGGCTCGGGGGCTCGAACAGCAGGGCGCCCAGCGTGGCGAGGGCGGTGTCGCGGTCGAAGGGACCGGCCCCCTCGATGGCGTAGTACAGGGTGGCCCCGAGCGAGAACAGGTCGGCGGCAGGGGTGGGCGGCTGACAGTTGGCTCGCTCCGGGGCCATGAAGCGCGGCGTCCCGAGGATCTCCAGGGTGGCGGTCAGGCGGTCCTCCCCGGAACTCGGCTCCAGCGCGATGCCGTAGTCGGTGAGCATCACCTGGCCACCGCCCTCCGTCGGATAGGAGGGCCGGGGCCCCGGATGGGTCAGCAGGATGTTGGCCGGTTTGACGTCCCGGTGCAGGACGCCGAGCCGGTGTCCCTCCAGCAGGGCGTCGAGGACCGCCAGACCGATCCGGGCGACGTCGCCGGGAGGCAGCGGCCCTTGCTCGCGCACCACCGCCTCCAAATCCATGGCACCGGGCACGAACTCCATGACGATCCACGGCAGACCGCCGTCCTCCACGATGTCGTGCACGGTGACGACATGCGGATGGTTGCGCAGCCGGGCGGCGTGCCGGGCCTCGCCGCGGGCCCTCGCGATCCGGGTACCCACCTCGCATTCGGGAACGTCCGGCGGCAGAATGATCTCCTTGAGCGCGACCTCGCACGCCAGTTCCTGGTCGTACGCCAGCCACACACGTCCCATGCCGCCGGTACCGAGCCGACGCAGAAGCCGGTAACGTCCGGTGATCACGCGTCCGGCGGCCTCTTGCGCTCCTGTCATGGCACTCCTCTTCCAGGACGGCCAGCAGGGGTTCCCCGGTGAGCGCTGAAGGGGCTCTCTCCACGTATCGCATATCGCTCGAAGAACGGCAACTCGCCCAGAACGGCTGTAGCCCGAACAATTTCTCGACTCTCGCGCTTTCCCGCTCCTGATCCCGACACCGCCGCGCCGGAAACATACGTTCCCCACGCCCTCCTTGATCCACGTCGTGGTACCCGCAGGCATGCTGGCCGAATGCCCGCAAACCACGCTGGAAGCGGAGGGCGGCTCGACCATCCGCCCTTGGGCGGACAAGGACGCCCCCGTCGCGCTCATGGAGTTCCAGAACCCGGCCATTCAGCCTGGGTCCACCGCGTAACACCTGATCACGTGACGTAATGGCTGATCACGTGACGTGATCGGTTTCCAGATGGATATCCCCGGGTCCGGGCAGGGGAGCATTTCCGGATGGCGGTTCTGGTGGCGGGTTCTCCAAGATCCTTCACGTCGCGGGCAGGCAGCGTGCGCGGTCGGTCAGGTGCGCAGGCAGTGGCCGACTGCCGTCTTCAGCTGTTCCAGCGCGTCGAGCCAGGGTCACCGAGCCGGCAAGTGCCGGGTCGAGATCCGTGCCCCAGCGGCCAGCCGGGCCGGGACGCCCCGATGCGACCGAGGAGAGCGTCGTGGAGGGCTGGCCTCGAACCGGCGACGACGGCTGCTTCTCCACCGTCGACCGCAAGAAGGACCTCAGCATCCGCAGCGACTTCATCGCCTACCCGCGGGAGATCGAAGCGGTTCTGTACGAGCACCCCTTCGTCGCCGAGGAGCTGAGGTCATCCGTCCGTGACCCGGTCGCGGGCCGTACGACCGTGACCTGGTCGCGGGCCGTACGAGTGCCCGCGCGAGGCCCGGCTCGTCGACGCCCTCCCGGAGGGGCCCACCGGCACGATCCTCAAGGGGCGGATCGCCGTTCCCACGTCGCCCTGGCGCGCGGTGTGCACCCCGCCTCGGAGGAGGGGCGGCGGGTCGGGGACGTTTGTCAAGCCCCGAATTCCGGGGACATGACGCGGTGCGCCGGGCGGGGGTCAATTGAGGCATGGGTTCACGCAGACCAGGTGGCCCACCGGGATGGTCCGGACGGCATTGGCGGGACGTTTCTCCCGCGGCCGCCCCGCCCGGGAACCGGCAGGACCGTTTCGACACATTCCTTTCCCATCATTTTTTACCAAGGAGATTGATCATGGCCCGCACACCTCGTACACAGCGTCTGCCGATCCTCACCGCTTCTGCTGTCCTCGCCGTGGGAGGGCGCGCTGATCCCCACCGCCGCGTTCGCCGCTCCGGCCCCGGCCCCGACCAGTGCCGTGGCCACGCAAGCGCCCCAGGCCAAGACCGTCAGCGGTTACGCCAAAGATATTGAGTACTGATCGGACTCGTCGGGCTCGGTTACTCCGAACTCCAGCTACTACTCGTCCTCGTCGGGTGTTCAGGATCGGTTTGTGACAACTGACCTGAACACCATCGTGACCGCCCTGCACACGAAGATCGACGATGAGTGGGCGGGGATCGCGCGTCTGCCTGGCGGCCCCTGAAGCTCAGTCACTCGGAGTTGCTGTGCCTGGCGGTGATGCAGGCGATGCTCGGTTGCCACTGCGAGGCCCGCTGGATGCGGCACGGGCGCAAGCACGACCGGGACATGTTCCCGTATGTATGCCGTCTCATCCCGTCTCCTTCCTCACGTTTCTCACGTTCCTCACGCCACCACATGGGGGTACCCGCGCATGTCCACGCCTTCTCGGGGCCAGCAGCCCGGCCAGCCGCAGCAGCCGTTCCAGCCGCAGGCCCCGGAACCTCACAAGAAGAAGGGCAAGGGAAAGACCTGTGCCGGAGTCGGCTGCCTGGGTGTCGTCGGCATCCTGGTCATCGCCGGCGCGATCTACGCTGCTACCGGCGGCAAGTCCAGCAGCGGTACTGACAAGAGCCCGGCCGCCGAACTCTCGGACGCCGGCAACGGCTCCAAGGCCTCCGCCTCGCAGTCTGCCACCCAGAAGGAGGTGCCGCAGACCGTCACTTACGTCGTCACCGGCACCAGCGGCGCCGACGTGCAGTACGGCCCGGTCGGGTCCGCCGCCCAGGGCAAGGTGCCGATGAGCGTGACCAGGCCGCTTAAGAACGGGCAGCATTACGCGATCACCGCGCAGCTTCAGGGGGGCGGCCATGTCACCTGCCAGTTGAAGGTCAACGGCAGGGTCATCTCGCAGTCCACCGCGTCGGGCGACTACAACATCGCCTCCTGCGAGACCAGCAAGGACACCTTCAGCGAGAAGTGGCCCTGATGTTGAAGTGGCTCTCGTTGTAGGGATTGTCGTGGCTGGCTTGGGTCGTGAGTGGCTCCTGGTCATGCCGAGGTCGATCAGAAACTGGGAGACCTACTTGCCCGTCATCGATGTGCCGCGGTCGGCGTGCACGGCCTCGGGCACGATGCCGTTGCGGTCGATGGTCTCGCGGATCAACTCCTCGGTGCGGTCGGCTGATTCGACCAGTTCCACCGTGTGGCTGACCTCAACTGAAGGATCTCGGCGCGTTCTTCGGGGGAAAGCTCCGAGGCCGGTCTTGGGCGCGGCTTGCGCTCCTTCGGCGGCTTGGGGTGCAGGTGACGGTAGTGAGTGGCCCGCGAGCGCCCGGTCAGCCGGCAGGCTGTGACGATGCCGAGGGGTACTGCCAACTCATCAACTACGGTGGGCAGATGCTCATCGAGCACATGCTTCAGTCCGCGCTCGCTCTCGGAGACCGATTCCAAGAGTGCGACAGTCGAGACGTGAATCCGGAATCCTGAGGCATCGCCGCCGGTGGCGGGTGCGCCCGGGGTTATCGGGGGACGGGGTTCAGGTCGTCGCTGGGTCCTGTTCGAGGGTGACCCGGTAG
This sequence comes from Streptomyces sp. NPDC002520, assembly GCF_053595235.1. Classification (NCBI taxonomy): domain Bacteria; kingdom Bacillati; phylum Actinomycetota; class Actinomycetes; order Kitasatosporales; family Streptomycetaceae; genus Streptomyces; species Streptomyces sp. NPDC002520. Next base: position 112,597 of record NZ_JBSFXG010000010.1, read on the forward strand.
CCGAGGGCTTTCAGCCGGGCGGTAAGCCGCTTGGCCCGGTGCTCGGGGCTGAAGCGGCGTGCTGCTCAGTCCTCGCTCAGGTACCGGCAGGAAGGACAAGGACCTCCCGCCGGGCCGAGACCGGCGGATCAACCCCCACGGCGTGGAAGCCCGCTGCGGCGGCAAACGCGGCATGGTCTTGGACGGCTACAAGGTCTACTCCAGCGAGACCTGCGAGGACGACCTGCCCCACCTGGTGGTGAACGTGGCCACCACTTACGCCGCGGTGGATGACTCCTGCCCGATCGACAGCGTCCGCGAGGACCTGGAGCGGTGCGGGACGAAGCCCGGCGAGCATCTGGCCGGCGCAGGCTGTATGTCCGCCGCGATCATCCTCACCGCTCGTGCCAACTCGTGAAGCGCGTGTAGAACGAGCAGTTCACGACCCCCGCCCGGTCCGAAACGCGGCGTCACAGGCCAAGGGAGACGGCCAGGCGCGTGAGCTCGGCGGTGCTGCTGATGCCGAGCTTGGCCCGGACCCGGCGCAGATACGCATCGACGGTGTGTCTTGAGAGCCCCATGCGCCGGGCCGTCTGCACGTAGGTGTGCCCGGCGGCGATGTGCTGCAGCGCCTCCCGCTCACGCGGGGCCAGCGCAGCCGGGCCGCACGCGAAGGCAGAGGCGGGGGTGGGGGCTTTGGCATACAGGGCGGGTGCAAGGCTCATGGCGGCTTTCCTTCGGCGCATCGGTCCGGTCGTCTCGGCTCACATCGTCGGAGCAGTACACGAATGCTGAAATATATGCATTTGTCCCTAAATGACACGGGTAGGTTCAAGTCGGTTCCACGCCGTCGTATATTTCTTGAAATTTTCGTTATCTGCCCATGTCGGTGCCGTGCAGAACCACCCTCGGAACCCGGCCCCGCACACAGCGCACCGCCCACCGCGGGCGGTCCGCGCCCCGCCTGGCCCGGGCACCTCACCGAGCACTGTGTTGGTGCTTCCTGCCCAGCAGGATCATGCTTGTCGGTAGGGCCCTGGCCGCGGAGGTTCCCCTGGGAACAGTGGTCGAGGAACGAGCGAGGCGAGATGAGCGCCGATGGAGCACCTTCCCACTCCTCCTGGTGAACGGCCGGGCGAGGCAAACGATCCGCTCGAGCCGCCCCGCACCGCCACCGTCACGGCCACGGCCACCGTCGACGAACGCGGCATCGTGACGGGGTGGAGCGAGGGCGCCCGGCGCCTGCTCGGCTACGAGCCCTCACAGATCATCGGCCGCCCTGCTGCCCGCCTGCTCGCTGATGACACCGGCGAGGCCGCCCGCCGGGCGGCCGGGCACCAGGCGGCCGGCGAAGACCGGTGGAACGGCACCGTGGTGCTGCGCCACCAGGACGGCCGCCGCCTCGAAAAGCACCTGCTTGCCCACTGCCGCACCCCCACCGGCGGTGCGGCCACCGAGTGGCTCCTTCTCTGCGCCGTGACCAGCCCGCCGCAGCACCCCGAAAACCGCCCGCAAGGCACACCGGGCGTACCGGGCGAGCGGGGGAAGGAGGAGGGGCCGGGCGGGCTGAGGGAGCTGAAGGAGTGGGCGTTCGCCCAGTCCCCCTGCATCCTGGCCGTCTTCGGCACGGATCTCCGGCTCATCGTGGCGAACACGGGCATGGAGCGCGCCCTCTCGCTCACCGAGGCCGAGATGCGCGGGCTGCGCCTGGTGGACATCGCGCCGCATCCCGTGGGCGAGGAGATCCAGGAACGGATGCGCCGGGTGCTTCAGGACGGCGAGCCGCAGTGGACCGCGGCCTTCCTCCCCGCCGCCCCCGCCGGATGCGCTGACGGCCCAGAAAGTGGCCGGCCGGTGTCGCTCACGGCGCTGCGCGACGGAGCGGACCGGCTGCTGGGCGTGTGCCTGACCGCGTACCAGGGGCACGAGGAGCACACGGAGAGGGAGCGGATGCTGCTGAGCGAGGCCGGCGCTCGTATCGGCACCACCCTGGACATCGCCCGTACAGCCCAGGAACTCACCGACGTCGCCGTCCCCCGCCTCGCGGACTTCGCCGCCGTCGACCTGCTCCCGGCGCGCGGTGAGGAGGCGGGCGCCACCGCTTTGGCCGGGCCGGTCACCATGCGCCGTGCCGCCGTGCGCTCGGTCCTGGAAGGAAGCCCCGAGTCCCCGGTCGCCGTCGGCGAGGCCAGCACCTACCCGGCGCTGTCCCCGGTGGCCGAATGCCTGGCAAAGGACCGCGGGGGGCTCTACGAGATGACCGGCGCCACCCTTGCCCGGTGGGCCGGCGAGGACCCAGGAGCGGCCTGGATCCGCGAATGGGGCACACACTCGCTCATGGTGGTGCCGCTGCGCGCCCGAGGCGCCACCCTGGGCGCCGCCCTCTTCAGCCGCCACCACAACCCCGCCCCCTTCACCCCCCAGGACCTGCAGCTGGCCGAGGAGCTCACCGCCCGGGCCGCCCTCAGCATCCACAACGCCCGGCGCCACACCCGCGAACGCACCACCGCCATGACCCTGCAGCGCAGCCTGCTCCCGCGGACCCTGCCCGAGCAGGCCGCCCTCGAGATCGCCTCCCGCTACCTGCCCGCCGACCCCCTGGCCGGCGTCGGCGGCGACTGGTTCGACGTGATCCCGCTGTCAGGCGCACGCGTCGCCCTCGTCGTCGGGGACGTCGTCGGCCACGGCATCCGCGCCTCGGCCACCATGGGCCGGCTGCGCACCGCGGTAAGCACCCTGGCCGACGTCGACCTGCCGCCCGACGAACTGCTCACCCACCTCGACGACCTCGTCATCCGCCTCTCCGCCGACGAAGCCACCCCCGAAGGCGCCCCCGAGGGCGCCGGTGGCATCGGCGTCACTTGCCTCTACGCCGTCTACGACCCCGTCACCCGCCGCTGCACCCTCGCCCGGGCCGGCCACCCCCCGCCCGCCGTCGTCACTCCCGACGCCGCCGCCTACCTCCTCGACGTCCCCGCCGGCCCCCCGCTCGGCCTGGGCGGCCTGCCGTTCGAGGCCACCGAGACCGAACTACCCGAAGGCAGCCTGCTCGCTCTCTACACCGACGGCCTCCTCGAACCCCGAGATCACGACATCGACGAATCCCTCGACAAAATGTTCGCCGCCCTCGTCCGCCCAGCCCACACCCTTGACACCGTCTGCGACCACGTCCTCACCGCCACCCTCACCCACCGCCCCGACGACGACATCGTCCTGCTCATCGCCCGCACCCACGCCCTCAGCACCGACCGCGTCGCCGCCTGGGACCTGCAACCCCACGCCGCCGTCGTCGCCCACGCCCGCCAAAATGCCACCGCCCAGCTCACCACGTGGGGACTGACCCAGGCCTCCTTCATCACCGAACTCATCGTCAGCGAACTCGTCACCAACGCCATCCGCTACGGCAAACCCCCCGTCCAGCTCCGCATGATCCACCACAACACCACCCTCATCTGCGAAGTCTCCGACACCAGCAGCACCACCCCCCACATGCGCCGCGCCCGCATCTACGACGAAGGCGGACGCGGCCTCCTCCTCGTCGCCCAACTCGCCGACCACTGGGGCACCCGCCATACCCCCACCGGCAAGACCATCTGGGCCGAACAAACCGTCACACCTGACAGTGAGGATGTGACGCGGTGACGCGGTGACGCTGCGGGCGGGTCTGACCCACCACCTGGGGGTCTGTCCAGAGCGCCACCGTACAGACCCCTCTGGGGCTGGGGTCCGGCTAAAAAGTCCAGACGTGCTGGCGGCGGCTGGAACGGTGGCCGCCGCGGCCGTGCGAGCCGCCATCGGGCCCTCGGTCACGGCACTTGCGTGATCGCAACCGGCCCTCCTTCGACGACGCCGATCTCCTGCTGGTTCAGGAGATCGGCGCCCGCGCGGCGGTGTACCTCGACACCCGCCGGCACACCCAGGAGCGCACCGCAGCGCTCACCTTCCAGCGCAGTCTGTTGCCGCAGCGTTCCGTGGAGCAGTCCGCCGACGAGACGGCCTCTGACCACAGCAGCTTGACTCCGTACGCCACCGGGTGCCTTCACCTTGCAGTCGCCGTGCTGCCCCGGAGAACGCGGCTGCGGCCACGGAATTCGGCGCGGCCACCAGGGGTGAGCCGGTCCCCAGCAGAGCGGTCGTCGCCGGGGAAGGGATGACGCCGAGTTCGCGCTCGAAGATCTCCTCGCAGGCCCGGTAAGCCCGCCTGGCCTCGGCGAGGTTGCCCTCTGCGAGATGGGCCCGCAAAAGCGCCCGATGCGCGCTCTCACGCAGCACATCAGAGTCCCTACCGAACCCGGAACGGTTCACGTCCCAGCTGCCCGGCTGTGTGCTGTGGCTCATCGGGCGAGTGTGCCGGGCCGATTGCGGCGCCTCAACCGCATTCCGCTGACACGCTTTCGGCCATGAGCGGCGATCTTGTGCCAGACCTGTGGGCACGTGCGGCTCCCTTGCCGCCACGGCACGCCGAGCGGCGGCACCGGTACGAAGGACGCCATCGGATACCCGGCCGTACCGTGCTGGCGGGCGTCCTCTACGCGCTGCGCACCGGAGTGGCCCGGCGTGACGTGCCGCGTCAAGTGACCGGGTCGCCTGCTGACGAATCGTCACCGTCCGGGCCGCAGCGCCGATGCCGCGGCCGGACGAGTGTCAGGTGTGTTCCCCGGGCCGCCCGCCGACGAGGCGGACGAGGTAGCCGACGGTTCCGTCGCGCTGCGACGTCGTCTCCAGGGTGGCGCCGCGGCGGGCGCACCATCCGGGCAGGGCGGCGCGGACGCCCGGGTCGGCGGTCAGGATCTCGATGGCGCCGCCGGCGGCGATCTCCGACGTGCGGCGGTCGAGCAGGGGCCCGACGCGGGACCAGGGCTCTCCTCCCGCCTCGACCACCACGGCCGGTCCGGGGCGGATGTCTGACATGGGGGGCTCCTCGCCGGTGGTCGCTGGTGCGGTCGGACGGTACGAGAACGCCGTTACCGGGGGATTACCGAGGCCTCGTCGCAGCCCGGCCCGGTCCCGTAACGGGCTCAGTAATTCCTCAGTAACGGCCCGTTCCTAGCCTCCCGGATCAGCTTGGCACCCCCGGCCAGCACCGCCTACGGAGGAGCACATTTCATGCACCTGCCCCGATCGTCCCACCGCAGACGCGCGGCGTGGCTGGCGGCCGTCACCACCGCGGTCGCCGTACTCATGGGATCCGCCCCGGCACTCGCGCAGGCCTCGCACGACGACGCGCCGGCCGCGGCGGCCGCGAAGGTCGACTCCGGTCTGCGTGACGCCGTCGGGCACGGCGCGGACGCCACCTTCTTCGTCGTCATGAAGCAGCAGGCCGACCTGGCGCCGGCCCGGGGGGCGCGCGGCCACGCCGCGAAGGCGTCGTCCGCCTTCGGCGCGCTGCGGGCCGAGGCGAAGGCGACCCAGGCGCCCCTGCGGGCCTTCCTGGACCGGCGCCACGTCGGCTACCAGTCGTTCTGGATCGCCAACACGCTTAAGGTGACGGGTGACCAGGCGCTGGTGGACACGCTGGCGGGGCGCTCCGACGTGGCGCGCATCGTCCCCGAACGGCATTACCACCTGGACAAGGTCGAGGCGGCCTCGATCGCGGCGTCCACGGCGACCGCGTCGGTCGCCGACGACACCACCGTCACGCCCGAGTGGGGCGTAAAGGACATCGGCGCCGACCAGGTCTGGTCGCAGTACGACGACCGGGGCGAGGGCGTCGTCATCGCCAACGTCGACTCGGGCGTGCAGTACAACCACCCGGCGCTGGTCGGCAACTACCGGGGCAACCTCGGAGGCGGCGTCTTCAGCAACGACTACAACTGGTACGACCCGACCGGTCAGTGCGCCTCCGCCGGCGGCTTCCCGTGTGACAACAACGGCCATGGCACCCACACCATGGGCACCATGGTCGGCGCGGGCGGCGTCGGTGTCGCACCGGGCGCGAAGTGGATCGCCGCCAAGGGCTGCGAGTCCAGCAGCTGTTCGGACTCCTCACTGCTCGCCGCCGGGCAGTGGATCCTCGCACCGACCGATCACAACGGGCAGAACCCGCGTCCCGACCTGGCCCCGGACATCGTCAACAACTCCTGGGGCGGCGGCGACACGACCTTCTACCAGAACATCGTCGAGGCGTGGAACGCCGCCGGCATCTTCGAGGCGTTCGCGGCCGGCAACGACGGCAACGGCACGACCTGTTCGACCACCCACGCCCCCGGCTCGCAGGCCCCGGCGTACGGCGTCGGCGCATACGACGCCACCGGCACGATCGCGTCCTTCTCCGGCTTCGGCCCGTCCCTGGTGGACGGATCGGAGAAGCCGAACATCTCGGCTCCCGGTGTGAACGTCAGGTCCACCTGGCCGGGCAGCACCTACCGGGCGATATCCGGCACCTCGATGGCCACCCCGCACGTGGCCGGTGCGGTCGGGCTGCTGTGGTCCGCCGCCCCCTCTCTGATCGGGAACATCGACGCCACTCGCACGCTGTTGAACGAGTCCGCGCGGAATGTGGACGACACGCACTGCGGCGGCACCGCCGACCGCAACAACGTCTGGGGCGAGGGCAAGCTCGACATCTTCGCGGCCGTGGACCGTGCTCCGCACACCGCGGCCATCGTGACCGGCACGGTCACCGACCGCGCCACCGGCGCACCGCTGTCCGGTCACACCGTCAAGGCGGCCGGCGACATCACCACCCGCTCCGTGACCACCGGCACCGACGGCTCGTACCGCCTGACGCTGCCCGCCGGCACCTACACCCTCACCGTGTCCGGCTACGGGTACGCCACCTCGTCCGAGACCGGCTACCAGGTGCGGGCCGGCAGCAATGTCACCAAGTCCTTCACGCTGACCGCCGTGCCGACCCACACGGTCTCCGGCACGGTGCTCGACGTCACCGGCAAGCCGCTGCCCGGCGCCACCGTCCGCGTCACCAACACCCCGGTGGCCGCGGTCACCAGCGACGCCTCCGGCCACTTCAGCTTCCCGAAGGTCGCCGAGGGCTCCTACACGCTGTCCGCCACCCCGGCCGCGCCGATCCTGTGCAACGGCACCTGGAACGGCCCGCTGACGGTCGACGGCGACAAGTCCGTCACCGCCGCGCTGCCGGCCCGCACCGACGGCTCCGGCAGCAGCTGCACCCCGGCGGCGTACTCCTGGATCGCCGGCAGCACCAAGGTCGCGCTGTCCGGTGACGAGAACGTCGCGTCCGTCGCGCTGCCCTTCCCGGTCACCTTCTACGGCGTCCCGTACACGACCGCCCATGTGACCACCAACGGCATGGTCAACTTCCTGGAGCCGCGGCTCGGCGACTACGCCAACACCGCGCTTCCGACGACCGCAGAGCCCAACGGCACCCTCGCCGCTTTCTGGGACGACCTGACGCTCGACAAGAAGTCGAGCGTGCTGACCGCGACGACCGGCACGAGCGGCCACCGGAAGTTCGCGATCGTCTGGCAGAACGCCGCCTTCGCGTCCGACACCTCGGTCCGGGTCACCTTCGAGGCCGTCTTCGACGAGGCCACCGGCGCGATCACGCTGCAGTACCAGGGCATCGGCGCAGGCGCCCTGCAGGCCGGGTCGAGCGCCACCGTCGGCATCGAGAACCAGGCCGGCACCGACGCACTGCAGTACTCGTTCAACGAGGCCGTGCTGACCGACAAGTCCGCCATCCGTTTCGCGCAGGGGACCAAGTGATGAGACGCACCTCCCAGCGGGCCCTCCGGCTCGCCTCCGCCCTGGTGGCCGCCGGCCTGGCGCTCACCGCCGTGCCGACCGCGCACGCCGACGACTCCGACGGCCTGCTGACGCTGACCGACAGCCAGGTGCAGGACCTGGAGCAGCGCGCACAGCTCAACCCGTACGCGGCTGCCGACGGCGCCGGCAACACCGAGCAGACCACCCCGGCCGCCGGCACCGGTTCCGGCACGGACACCGGGACCACCTCCGGGACCACCTCCGGCACCGGCTCGCAGCTCGACGACGCGGGCACCGCCGCCAAACTGTCGGTCAACCCCAAGTCGACCCTCGAAGGCGTGCGCGGCCTGGTCGACACCACCGCGCTGGCCGGCGCCGGAAGCGACTACCTCGCCATCGGCAGCCTCGGCAACGTCCAGCGGCTCACCAAGGACGGCAAGGCGGTCTGGAGCCGCGACAACGCCTCCTTCTACAAGGACTGGAAGGTCACCAACATCCGCCCCTGGGAGACCGAGCCGTACCCGGCCCGGATCATCATGGGCTACAACGCGGTCAGCCCCTTCACCGCCACGTCCCCCCTGGGCTGGACCACCGGCGACCTGACCGGCGACGGCGTCGCCGACCTGGTCTTCTCCGCCAGTGTCGGCATCAACCCGTACCGTCCGTTCACCAGTCCGGGCTCCACGTTGCCCAACGGCACCTTCGTGACGGTCGTGGACGGCAGCACCGGCCGGACGCTGTGGAGCAAGCTCTACGCGTATGCCGCCTGGGTGAAGCTGGTCGGCCCCACCCTGGTGGTCGGCGACGCGCCGTACTACAACCTCAACTCCGCCAAGGACGCCAACGCGACCCTGACCGGCATCCGCTTCGGCCACGCCGACGGCAAGCTGACGCCTGCTCAGACCTGGACCTACTCCACCGGCGACCGCACCGCCGTCATCTGGGGCGGTATGGAGGACCTCGGAAGCGGCCTGCTCGCGGTCTCCTGGAACAAGCGGAAGCTGGCGGCGACCCCGGCGCAGAGCCACACGCTGGTCCTTGACACCGCCGACGGCAGCGTGAAGTGGAAGACCGACGGCACGCTCTACTCCCGGCAGCTGCGGCTGGACACCGAGCGCGGGCGGATCGTCGCCCTGGAGCAGTCGGACCTCACCGACGGCGTGAAGTACGCGCTGGCCGCCTACGACCCGGCGACCGGCGCGCGCACCACCCTGGACACCCGGGTCAACGCGCTGCCGCTCGGCATGACGATCGGCGACCTCAAGGGCGACAGCAAGGCCGAGTACGCGGTCAGCGAGTCCACCCTCGACTCCGACCTGTTCATCAACTCCAGCAGCGTGCGCGCCCTGGACGGCGCCGACGGCAGCACCCAGCTGTGGTCGTACACCATCAAGCGCGACCCGGCCAACGGCAGGGACGGATCCGGCATCTGGGGCCTGAACATCGCCGACGGCCGGCTGCTCGCCTCGATGCAGAACGACCAGTACAAGGACACCGCCCTCAACGAGGGCGGTGTCCGGCTGGCCTCGCTGGTCGCGCTCGCCGGCGAGAGCGGCGTCGTGCGCTGGACGCGGCGCGGGGCGGTCGCCTCGCCGATGTTCGCGCAGCCCTACCAGGACGCCGACGGCTGGCACGTCCGGACCACTGACACCGACGAGAACATCCGCACCTACGGCGTGGGCAGCGGCCACCAGGAGGACCTCCTGCCACTGCAGGGCGACCTCGCCTACGCCCAGTCCACCGACATCAACGGCGACGGCAAGAAGGACCTGGTCGTCGGCGGCCAGTCCCGGGGCCTGTGGGCCTACGACGGCCCGTCGCTGGCGGCGGGCATGCCCAAGCTGCTGTGGAAGACCACTCTTCCGGGCTCGGTGCACCGCATCGCGCTGGCGGACACCAACGGCGACGGCAAGGACGAGATCCTGGTCGCCGCCGACACCGACGCCGTGGTGGTCAACGCCGCGACCGGCAGGATCACGGCGGACATCGACGGCAACGGCCGGTTCGTCCGCTCGGTCACCGGCGCCGACGTCGACGGCGACGGCAAGGCCGAGGTCGTCGTCCCCACCGACAAGGTGCGCGTGTACCGCGGAAGCGGCAAGCCGCTGTGGGAGTACGGCGCCCCGGCCGCCGCGGGCGACGTGGTCTTCTCGGACGTCTCGGTCGCCGACGGCAGGCTCTACACCCAGTACAACTCCGTGCACTCCCTCGACCTGACCGCCCCGGCGGTGAACGGCGTGGCACTGAACGCCAAGGACGGCTCCCTGCGGTGGACCGCCGACCCCAAGGCCCCGGCCGGCGACACCGACGGCAGGATCTACGCGACCGTGCTGCGCAACGGCACCTTCGCCTCGCCGGAGATCCCGTACGCCCACGGCCACGCGGTCGTCTACACCTGGATCTCCAAGGACTCCGGCTGGTGGACGACCGTCGTCGAGATCCGCGACGGCCGCACCGGTGAGGTGCTGCACACCGGCACCGCCGGCGGCCTGGGCACCACCGGCAACTGGTTCACCGGCCCCGAGGGCCTGGTGCTGGCCGGTACCGCCTCGTTCCGCACCTGGACGGCCGACGGCGACTACGGCATCTTCACCCTCCCGACGAACGAGACCGGCGGCTTCGTCACCGGCCCCGACGGGCAGCGGCTGCTCATCGGCGGCGTCCAGTCCGGCGTGTACCTCTGGGACCCGGCGGTGCTCACCGCGGGCCACAACTACCCGGACCACCTGGCCAAGCTGACCGTTCTGGGGGCGCGGAACTACTTCTCCGGCGACCTGAACGGTGACGGCGTGGACGAGGTGGTCTGCCTCAACTTCGACGACGTCGGCTACGACCGGACGATGGACCTGTCGGGCGGCGGCTACTACCTCTCCAACAGCGGCATCCATCAGCTGACGGTGGCGACACTGAACGTCTCCTGACCCGTCCCCGAACCCCGCAGGCCCTCGTGCGTTCCCTTTCGCACGAGGGCCTGCGGCACAGGTGGCCCCACCAGCTACAGTGACGCCACTGTGCAGCACTTCCCCGGCGGGCCCCAGCCCGCCGCTCGGCACGAGGACCGGGCCGCGGCCGCCGCGGACGGCCCTCCACTGCTGCGTCTGCACCTGCTCGGCGGTTTCCGGGTCACCCGCGACGGCGGTGCCCCGCCGGCCGAGCGGTGGACCCGGCCGAGCGCCCAGGCCCTGGTCAAGCTGCTCGCGGTGAGCCCTGGTCACAGCATGCACCGCGAACAGGCGATGGCCGCCTGCTGGCCGGAAGCGGAGCCGGCCGGTGCCCTGGGCAGCCTGCGGGTGGCTCTGTACGCCGCCCGGCGGGCCATACAGCCGGATCTGGCGCCGCGCGCCCCGTCGGCCTACCTCACCGGTGAGGGCACGCTCCTGCGGCTGGACCCGCAGACGGTGTGGATCGACGCGGACCACGCGGAGCAGCTCGCGGAGGCGGCCCTGGCAGACGGCGGGTCCGCCGAACTGGCCCCCGCCCTGGCGGCGTTCACCGGCGAACTGCTGCCCGAGGACCGGTACGCGGAGTGGGCCGCGCCGCGGCGCGAGCGGCTGGCGGCGCTGCGGGAGGCGGTGGAGCTCGCGCTGGCCGAGGCGCACCTCGCCGAGGGCACCCTGGCGGAGGCCGTCGCCGTCGCGGAGCGGGCGCTTGCGGCCGTACCGGCCGAGGAACGCGCGCACCGCGTGCTGATGGCCGCGCATCTGAGGCTGGGCCGGCGGCGTCAGGCCGTACGCCAGTACCACCTGTGCCGGGAGGCGCTGGACGAGGAGCTGGGCGTCCGTCCCGGTGCCGAGACCGAACGGCTGCACCGCCTGGCCCTGGACGACGCCCCGGCCGTACCCGCCGCCCGGGCCGCCGCGCCCGAACTGCCCGCCGCCATCCGCACCTTGCCGGTGACCCCGCTGCGCGGGCGGCGGCGCACGCTTGAACTGATGCTCGCGGGCGGACCGCCGGTGGTGCTCGTCGGCGGGGAGGCCGGGGTCGGCAAGACGCGGCTCGCGGGCGAGACGGCCCGGCGTGCCGCCGCCGACGGGGCCGTGGTGCTGTGGGGCGCCGGGCACGAGGCCGAGGGCCACACGCCGTACGGGGCGTTCGCCGAGGCCCTGGACGGCTGGCTGGCCGACCGACCACCCGCCGAACGGGCCCGCGCGGGCGCGGAGTACCCCGAACTCGCCGCGCTGCTGCCCTCCCTGGGGCGGGCCGGCGACCGGGCCGCCGACCGCAGCCCCGAGAAGGAACGCGACCGGCTGTTCCGGGCCGCCGCCGCGCTGCTCGGAGACCTGGCGGGCACCGGCCCCGTCCTCGTCGTGCTGGACGACCTGCACGCCGCCGACACGGGGTCGTTCCAGCTGCTGAGCCATCTGGCCCGACGGACCTCGGCGGGCCGGCACCCCTGGCGGTTCGCCGTCACCTACCGCGAGGAGGAGCTGGGGTCCGGCGATCCGCGCCGCACCGGCCTGGACTCCCTCGTCCGGCAGGGCCTGGCCCGGCGCGTCGAGCTCATGCGGCTCGGCCGGGAGGAGTGCCTCGCCGTCGCGGCCGACGCTCTGGGTGCCGCCCCCGGCGACGCCGCCGGCGCGGGCCCGTCCGCCGCGCTCGACCGCGTGTGGGAACTCTCGCTCGGCAACCCGCTGTTCGCGGTGGAGCTGGCGCGGGCCGTGCGCGACGGGACGGCCGCGCAGGAGCTGAGCGCGCCGGAGGGGGTGCGGCAGCTCGTCGCCGAACGCCTGGGGCGGCTGGGGGCGACGGCCAGGCGGCTCGTGGAGGTGCTGGCGGTCGCCGGCGGCGACGCGTCGCTGGCCGAGGTGCTGGACGTGGCCGAACACGGCCTGCACCCGCCGGTGACCGGGCCCGAGGCGGCGGAGGCGCTCGACGCCGCGCTGGCGGCGTCACTGGTCGCGGAACGCGATGTCGTGGTCGCGGGCCGGCCCACTCCCGGGCTGGCGTTCCGTCACCCCCTGGTCCGGCTGACCTGCTATGACGGTCTGACGACGGTGCGCCGCCGCCACCTGCACGCGGCCTTCGCGGACGCGGTGCTGCGGCACCGGCCGGACGCCGTGGACGCCCTCGCGTCGCACCTGGTGCGGGCCGACGACCCGCGCGCGGCGGAGTACCTGCGGCAGGCCGCCCGGCGGGCCGCCGCCCTGTGCGCGAACGACAGTGCCGACGGCTACTACCGCGACCTGCTCGCCCGGCTGGACCCGGCGGGTGGCCCGGCCGCGGCCCGGGTCCGCCTCGAATGGGCCGCCGTGCTGCGGCGGATGGCCCGCTACCCGCAGGCCGCCGAGGTGCTGCGGGCCGCGCTGCGGGACTTCGGCACGGCCGGCGAACGGGACACCGAGGCGCTGGCCGCGGCCCGGCTCGCCGAGGTGCTGGTGCGCTCGGGGACGCCGGGGGCCGGCCACGAGGTGCTCGAGCGCTATCCGGCCGCCCGCGACTGCGCCCCGGAAGCGGCCTCTGCGCACAACGTCGCCCGGTCGGTGGTGTGTTTCGTGATGGGCCGTTACGAGGACGGGCACGCGGCCGCCCGCGCCGCTGAGGAGGCGGCCCGCCGGATGGCCGGACCGGGCGGTCAGGTGGCACTGGCGCGGGCGCTCGCCCAGCAGGCGACCTGTCTGGGGTTGGGCGGGCGGTTCGACCTGGCGGGCCCGCCGGCCGAGGAGGCGCTCGCCGTCGCCGAGGCGGCCGGCGACCCGGCCGTACTGGGCACCGTGCTGTCGGTGGCCCGGGAGAACGCCCGGCGCGGCGGGCGGCTGCGGGAGGCCCGCGCCATCGGGAAGCGGGCCCTGGAACTGGCCGAGCACGCGGGCGATCCGACGGCGATGGCGTTCGAACGGACCAACCTCGCCGAACTCCACCTGCTGCTGGACGAGTCCGGGCAGGCCGAGCGGCTGGCACTGTCGGCCGTGTCACTGGCCGAGCCGTTCGGGGAGTGGTGTCTGGCGTTCGCGCTGGCGGCGCTGGCCCGGGTCCGGCTGCCGCACGATCTGCCGGGCGCGGCCGGCCTGCTGGTCCGCGCCGAGGCGGCCGCGATGGACAGTGGCGACCGGCAGGCGTTGGAGGAGGTGCGTACGGCGCAGGCCGAGCTGGCGGTCCGGGCGGGGCACCCCGAGGAGGCGCTGCGGCTCCTGGGCACGCCGGCGCCGGGTACGGGGAAGTCCGCGGCCGCCGCGGTACTCACCGCGTGGGCACACCTCGTGGCGGGCCGCGCGCAGCACGCGGCGGAGCTGGCCGCTGCCGAGGCGGAGCGTGCCACCCGGTCCGGGGAACGGCTGGCCGAGGTGGACGCCCGGACCGCCCACGGCGCCGCCCTGGCCCGTCTCGGCCACCCGGGCCCCGCCGCCGAGGCCTTCACCCGGGCGTCCGCTCTGGCGACCGCTCTTCCCTACCCCGTCGGTGTCTCCCGCATCGCCCTGGCCCGCGGCGAGCAGACCTGAGGGCCATGAGCCCCGAGGCATCGAGCGCGGCACCTACGGCGCTCATCCCGCCCGTCCCGAGACGCCCGACGACGATCGTGGCGTCACGAGCCCGTCCTGGACAGGCCCGTTCACCGGGCTGAGCCCGCGCTGCTTCGGCAAGCTGGTGACCGCCTGGCGCCGCGAGGAAGGCGGTGTGGCGGACGCCCGGACCGCTGGGACGTCCAGCCCTCTCGAAGGCGTACGACTCTCCGGGCTGGGTTGACCGTGGCGACGGTGTCGGCTTCACTGACGCCTCGCCGCACGACTGCCACCTCGTTGTTCCCGAGATCTGCCGGATCCGGCCCCGGAGCGCTGCGCGTGAGCGGACACGAGGGTCGATCTGAGCGGTGCAATGACCGTTGCGATCGGCACGGCCCAGCCGCCCGCCAAGGCGGGAGCGTCCGCCCGACCGCTCGATCCACAGCGACCACCATGGAGTTTCTGCCTTGCCGACGAATCCGTTGACGAACCCTCCCACCGACTCCTTCCCCGCCGGTACTGATGCCGCCGACTCCGCGCGGCCGGGTGCCTCAGAACCCCAGGCAAAGGCTGTCTGGTCGGTGATCACCGGTATGTACGCGGCTTACACCCGCCAGGACCGGGCGGCGATCGACGCGTGTCTGGACCCGGACGCCACGATCTGGGACTCCGCCGCCGCCCCGCTGTTGTGCGGCAAGGCGGATCTGGACCGTGTCCGTGACGGACGTCCCGCGGCGGGTGACGGCCCCGAGGAGTCCGGGCTCGACGCCTACGACCCGGTGATCGACGTCTTCGGTGACCTCGCGCTGCTGCGTTACTGGCTGCGCGTCGACTTCGCACCGGATGCGTCAGGTGCGCCGCTGCGGCCGGAACTCGTACGGAACACCGCTGTGCTGCGCCGCTACCCGGACCAGGACTGGCGCATCGTCCATCTCCACGAGGACGTGCAGCAGGCCGGCGGCACCCCGGTGCGCTAGGGGGTGGCGATGGGGTCATCTCGGTGTCGCGAGCTCTGGCGCGCACGTCTGCGGCGTGGGTCGTCACTCGCCTTGCAGTTGCACGCATCAGACCCCGCATGGGCCGGCCGGTGCGCACGGTTCGTCACGGCCGACCTCGTCCAAACGACACCTTCGAGGGGCCCGGTCTCGCCCGGTGTGCGTCGCGCATGGTCCAACCCGCTGGATCGTGCGCGGCGCACAGATCGTGTCCCGTCCCGTCCGGTTAGCGTCCGTGCATTCCCCGAGACAGCCGGGAGGCGGCATGACATACCGGGTGGCCATGGACATCGGTGGCACCTTCACCGACGTCGTCGCGTACGACGAGACACGCGGCACCTACTTCGCGGCGAAGGCCCCGACGACACCGGGCGATCTGGCGGAGGGAGTCTTCGCCGCGCTGGGCCGTGCCGTGTCCGATCCCGCTGCCATCTCCTTCTTCGTGCACGGCACCACGCAAGGGCTCAACGCGCTCCTGGAGCGCAAGGGCGCCAAGGTGCTGCTGCTGATGTCCGAGGGAATGCGGGACGTTTACCACATCGCCCGCGGCAATCGCGACCGGATGTTCGACCTGCACTACCGCAAGCCGGTGCCGCTGGTGGACCGGTACTCCACCGCGCAGGTAGGTGGCCGGCTCGACTGGCAGGGCACCGAGCTGCGTCCACTGGACGAGGACGCGGTGCGGGCGGCCGCCCGACGGGCACGCGCTGAGGGGTACACGGCCGTGGCCGTGTCGTTCCTGTTCAGCTACGTCGACCCCCGGCACGAGCTGTGGGCCGGCGAGATCCTGCGCGAGGAACTGGGCGACGACGTGATGGTGGTGCTCTCGCACGCTGTTGCGGGCGAGTGGCGCGAGTACGAGCGGACCTCGTCGGCCGTGCTCGACGCGTACACCGGCCCGGTGGTGCGCCGCTACCTCGGCCACATCGAAGAGCGGTTCGCCGAGCGTGGTCTCGGCGTCCCGGTGCAGGTCATGCAGTCGTCAGGCGGCGTCGTCAACGCCTCGTTCGCCCGCACACACCCCCTGCAGACGCTGCTGTCAGGGCCGGTCGGTGGCACCATGGGCGGTGTCGCGGCCGCGGGCCTGCTGGGCCGCGAGAACGCGATATGCGTCGACATGGGCGGCACCTCCTTCGACGTGTCACTGGTCCTCGACGGCCGGCCCGACATCTCCAACGAGGGCACGGCCGACGGCTTCCCGGTACTGATCCCGCTGGTGAACCTGCACACGATCGGCGCGGGCGGCGGCTCCCTCGCCTATGCGGAGGCGGGCGGCCTGCGGGTGGGCCCCGAGTCGGCGGGCGCCCTGCCCGGTCCCGCCTGCTACGGGCGCGGCGGCACCCGGCCCACCGTGACCGACGCCAACGCCGTGCTCGGCCGCGTCGACCCGGAGTGGTTCGCGGGCGGCCACATGACGCTGGACGTCGAGGCCGCCCGGACCGCGATGGGCTCCCTGGCCGACGAACTCGGCCTCGACCCGCTCACCCTGGCGGGCGGCATCTGTGACGTCGCCAACGCGAAGATGGCGCAGGCCATCCGCACGCTGACCGTCGAACACGGCCGCGAGCCACGGGAGTTCACACTCCTCGCGTTCGGCGGTGCGGGTCCCATGCACGCCGTGGAGATCGCTCGGGAGCTGGGCGTCGAGGAAGTCGTCGTGCCGCTGTTCCCCGGAGCTTTCTCCGCGTGGGGCATGCTCGGCACCGCCGTACGCCGCGATGTGACCCGGCAGTTCTTCGCCCCCGGCGACACGCTCGACCGCACCGCCCTGGCCGCGGCCCTCACCGATCTGGAGGCCCAGGGCCTCGCCGCGCTCGGCGAGCAAGGCGTCCCCGACGGGCGCCGCTCCGTCGAACATGCCGTGGACATGCGCTACGAGGGCCAGGACTACACACTGACCGTGCCGCTGACCGGCGCCGACGAGCCACTCGCGGACGGCTTCCTCGCCACGGTCGCCGCCCGATTCGCCGCGCAGCACGAGCAGCGCTACGGACATGCCACCCCCGAGGCGCCGGTCGAGTTCGTGACCCTGCGCACCACAGCGTTCGGTGCGCCGCCCACCCAGGAGACCCGGCCGTACACGCCGGACACGGGCGACAAGGCGTGGGCCGGCCGCACCAAACCCGTCGTCTTCGGCGCGGCGGCGCACGACACCCCCGTGCTCCGGCGCGAACACCTCACCGTGGGTGAGCAGTTCAACGGTCCGGCGATCGTCGTCGAGGCCACCTCCACCACCGTCGTCCCGCCGGACGCGCTCGTCACCGTCGACGCGAACGGCTTCCTCGTCATCAAGCTCGGAGGCGCCGCATGAGCTCCCCTGCCGAGGTCGTCACCGACCCGACCCGCACCATCGACCCCATCACCACGGAGATCATCCGCTGCGCCCTCCTCCAGGCCGCCGAGGACATGAACACCACCCTGATCCGCTCGGCGTACACGCCGACGATCTACGAGGCCAAGGACTGCGCCGTCGCGCTGCTCGACCGCGACCACCACGTCCTCGGCCAGTCGTCCGGGCTGCCGATCTTCCTGGGCAACCTGGAGGAGTGCACCCGCGCCACCGAGCGCATGTACGGCCGCGACGTGTGGCGCGAGGGCGACGTCTGGGTACTCAACGACTCCTACATCGGTGGCACGCACCTCAACGACGTAACGGTCTACGCGCCGATCCACGTCAGCGGCGAACTCGTCGGCTTCGCCGCGTCCCGGGCGCACTGGATCGACATGGGATCCAAGGACCCCGGCGGCTCCATGGACTCCACCACGATCTATCAAGAGGGCCTGCGCATGGGCCCGTTGAAGATCTACGAGGGCGGTGAGCCGTGTGTGCTGACGCAGGATCTGATCGCCCGCCAGGTGCGGTTCCCGCAGCCCACCCTCGGTGATATGCGCGCACAGGTGGCCTGTGCGCTCACCGGCGCCCGGCGGCTCGCCGAGATCGTCGAGCGCTGGGGCACCGACACGCTCGCCGCCGCCCGGGACGCCGTCTTCGAGCAGACCCGCCGGCTGGAGCGCGCGCAGATCGCCGCCATCCCCGACGGGGTGTACGAGGCCACGGGCCGGCTCGACAACGACGGCATCGACCTCGACACCCCGTTGCACGTCACCGTGCGCGTCACCGTCGACGGCGACCGCATGGTCATGGACGTCACCGACTGCGCCGACCAGGCGACCGGGCCGGTCAACTGCGGTGCGGCGCAGACCGTCGCCGCCTGCCGGGTCGGCTACAAGCTGCTGGTCAGCGGTGAAGTGCCGCTCAACGGCGGCTCGTTCGACCCACTGGAGGTGGTGACCCGGCCCGGGTCCATGCTGGCCGCGATCGAACCGGCCGCCTGCCAGTACTACTACTCCCACCTCGGCCTCGTCATCGACCTGGTCGTCAAGGCCCTGGCGCCCGCAATGCCGGAGCGCGCCGCCGCGGCCTCGTACGGGGACTCCATGATCGTGCAGTTCACCGGCCTCGACCCGCGCGGCGGCAAACTGTTCGTGTCACAGGAGGCGACGGTCGGCGGCTGGGGCGCCTGGGAGGCCGGCGACGGCGAGACCTGCCTGATCAACAACGTCAACGGCTCCCTGCGGGACATGCCCGTCGAAGTCCTGGAGACGCTGTTCCCGGTGCGGGTCGAGCGGTACGCCGTACGTCCCGACTCCGCGGGCCCAGGCCGGACGCGGGGTGGCAACGGGGTCGTACGCGAGTATCGCTTCACCGCCGACCAGAACCTGTCCCTGTGGTGGGAGCGGTCGGTCACGCCGGCCTGGGGACTGTTCGGCGGCGCGGACGGCGCCGCGCCCCGGGTGACCCTCAACCCGGGTCGCCCCGACGCCCGTTCACTACTGAAGGCGAACGCGCTCCCGGTGCGCGAGGGCGACGTGCTGCGCTGTGAGAGCGGTGGAGGCGGCGGCTACGGTCCGGCGTCCGAGCGCCCCGCCGAGGCGGTGGCCGAGGACGTCCGGCAGGGAGTGCTCACCGCGGAGCACGTCCGGGAACGGTACGGCCGCTGACAGCGGCGCCGGCCGGGGGCCAACGGTGGTGCCGGGCAAGGGAGGCGGACATCACGCGCCCGGCGCCGTCGTCGGCTCACCGGCCCTCGTCGAGCAGCACCTGGCACGCCACATGCAGCGGAAGCCGCAGCTCCGGGTCGTCCGGATCACAGCCCAGCATGCGCAGCCGCTCCAGTCGTGCCGTCACCGTGTTGCGGTGCACCCCGAGGCGGGCGGCCGCGGCCGAGGGGGCGCCGCCGACGTCGAGCAGGACGGCCAGGGTCCGCAGCAGCGCGCCGTCGCGGTCGGCGGCGAGCAGCGGGGCCAGCAGCGCAGCGGCCGGCCGGCGCAGCGCGTCGCGGGGCAGCGCCGCGAGCAGTTGGGCGGATCCCGCCCGGTCCGCGCGCACGACCGTGCCCGGCCGGGCGACCCCGACGGCGGCGACGGCGTCGTCGAGTGCGGACCCCAGCGCGGTGAGGCTCTCGAGCGGGCCCCCGACAGCACCGGCCACCGGCCAGGGCAGCGCGGCCCCGGCGACCGCCGCGGCCAGGCGCCGTTCGGCGCGCACGAAGGCTTCGGCCGGCGGTTCGTCGCCGCCCAGCGTGCGCCAGCAGACCCAGACGTCCCGGTACGCGACGAGCGGGCCGCCGATCCCGGCACGGTTCCACCACGCCATGAGCAGCGGTCCCGCCTGCGTCGCCGGGGCGCCGTCCGACCGCAGCGCGTAGGCGATGAGCGGCCCGTCGGTCGCCCAGCCGAGCGCGACCGCCGAGCCGAGGACCGGGTCGGGTTCGCTGTCCGCCGCAGCGGCGCCCATGTCGGGCGCGTACCGGTCGAGCACTGTCCGCAGCAGGGCCGAGGCCGCTCGCTCGGACCGCTCGATGCCGAGCCGTTCACCGGCGGCCCAGGCGGTCAGCGGAGCCACGGCCAGGTCCAGGACCTCCGCCATCGTCGTGTCCCAGTCCGGGGCGCGGGACTGCGACCGCGCCGTCAGTGTGGCCAGCCGCCCGCCGTCGGGATCGCGCACGGGTACCTGCACGCTCACGGAATCGGGTGCGGCGTGCACGGCCGACGCGCGCCCGGCGAGGAGGGCGCCGGACGGGTCGGTGAGCGCCACCGAGGTGCGGGGCAGCACGTCGTGCAGGGCCGCGAGCACGGGTGCCGGCCGGTGCCCGGCCCGCGCGATCCGCTGGGCGGCCCGGGCGATCAGCGCGGCACGGCCCGCCTCGGGCTGGGCCACCGCGGAGGCCAGCAGTACGGCGGTGTCCAGCGGTTCGCCCTCGACGAGGAGGAGGGTGACGCCGAGGCGGTCGGCCAGGTCACCCACCGAGCCGGCCCGCACCGCCGTAGGTGCGGCCACGACGCAGGCCGCCGCGTGCTCCCACGCCTTGCGCAGCGCCATCTCGACGGTCCACGCGGCCGATGCGACGTGCCCCACCAGCACCACGGCGGTCCCGGGCTGCAGTGTGTCGAGTGACTCGACACGGTCCGCGATCCGGACGGACAGGATCTCGGTGGGCGGATCGGCGGGGCCGTGCACGGTCGTCTCGGGCAGCGGGCCGTGCCGCAGCAGCTCAGCAAGCGTCAGCGGGCGGGTCATGGCAGTGCTCCGACCGCTCCGGCCAGCGCGCGCCCTTCGGGGGTGTGCCAGGCGGGCGCCGCCTCGATCACGACCACGTCGACGGTCAGGCCCGGCAGAGCGCGTTCGACGTCGAGCACGCGCCCGTCGGCGCCGGTGACCAGCAGGATGTGATCGGGTGCGGACGCGACGACCGCGCCGTCGGCCAAGGCGAGCAGCACTTCGTTGTGGGCCTCCAGACGGAACCGGCGCCGCAGCCCGTCCTCCTCGTCGACCAGGACGCTGGTGGGCCGCGACGGCAGGGTGACGGACGCGGCGGAGCTGTCCGGTCCGTACAGTCCGGGGGACGGTTCCAGGGCGACGATCCTGCCCCGGCACAGGCGGCGCGGCCGCCAGGCGGCGAAGCGGGCCGGCCCCTCCAGGGAACCGACCTCGATCGTCCGGCTGACCGTCCCGTGCACGAGGGCTCCCGCCAGCACCGCGCCGTCCACCGGATATCCGGCGGCGACCGCCCAGCCGCCCGCGGCCAGCACCAGGGGACGCACCAGCTCCTCCACGCTGCTGCGCGCGCACTCCAGGGTGATGACGTCGCCGCCGGGCGTGGCCAGGGCGAGCGGCGCCGCGTGGGCGCCGGCCAGGGTGAACAGCGTCTGTTCGAGCAGCGGGAGCACGCGTCCGCAGCCGTCGCCGTCGACGAGCGGCAGGCCGCAGCGGGCGGCCGTGGCGAGGCCGATCAGGGCGTTCTCCGCAGCGGTGTTGAGGGGCACGATGGCGTGGGCCCGGCGCCCGGTGATCCGCTCGACGGCCCGCACAGCCCGCACCGGCTCGTCGCCGGTGGGCAGTGATTCGGCGAGCGCGGCGGACGCCCCGGCCAGGGTGACGGCGACGCAGAGCCCGTCGGGTGCGATCCGGTGGGCAGGCAGCAGCCGCACCGGGCCGTGGGCGGCGAGTTCGGCGCCTGCCCAGTCGAGAGCCACCTGGTACGCGGACTCCTCCGTCCCCGCGGCGAGGACGCGCGCACCAACGGCCAGGCGGGCCAGTTCGGCCGGTCCGATGAGCCGGTCCTCGGCGTCCGTCATGCGGCAGCGTCCATGAGAGGTTCGCCCGCGGCCTGCACCGTCACGCGATGCACTCCGGCCGGCAGGTAGGCGACCGGGGCATGGGTGAGGGACCGCACCCGTACGGTGGCGGGGGCGGCGCCCGCCGCGATGGCCCGGGACAGCGCCTGGTCCCGGGCGGCGTCCAGCAAGTGGTCCAGCTCCGCCCGGCCGGCGGCCGAGACGATGTGCTCGATCTCGGCGCGACAGTCGGCGCGGGCGGCGTGGCGGGCCGCGTCGAACCGCCCCTCGGCCACGGGTGCGCCCGCGAAGACCGCGGCGCGGCCACCGGTGTGGATCACAGGCGCTCCCGGCACCCGTTCCGCCAGCCGTGCGGCGAGGGCGCGGATCTCCTCGGCGCCCGTCCCTTGGGCCCACTCGGTCACGTCCGGGGCACCCAGCTGTACGCGGACGCCCAGAGCCCCCGGGTAGGGGCGCTCGTGCCGCACGGGCTCACCGTCGACCACGGTGAGGCAGCGCACGGAGCGGGCACCCGCGTCCACCACGACCGCCTGCCCGCTGCCGGTGCGCGCCACCGCGCCGCGTGCGGCGCACGAGGTGGCGGGCGAGGTCGCGATGACGGGATGGCGGCGGAAGTAGTCGGCGGACACCAGTCCTCCGCTGTCCCGGGCGAACAGCAGCGGGGCGTCGATCCGGGCGGAGCGCAGAGCGCGGCGGCAGTCCTGTACGAGTTCATCGGCCCAGCCGCCGAGCGCCGCGTTGAGGATCGTCGCGTTCTCGCGTTCTCGCAGGCCCGGCGAGCCGATCTCGTACGAGAGGCTGAGGACCGCGTCCGGGACTGCCTCGGCGATGATCTCGGCGGCCTCGAGTTCCGGTCCGGGTACGGTCGGGGCGCCCGCCGCGCTCAGGGCGAAGGCGGTGACCCCGGCCGCGCGGGCACGGAGCGCGAATCCTGTGACGGCCCGCCGGTCGAGCGCGGCCAGCGGTCGTCCCGTCACGGAACTGCCGCCGGCCACGACCTCGTACGGCCCGGCCACCTCCGCGTGTACCGGCTGCGGCCAGCCGACGAGCGGGCCGAGCGCCGCATGGGAGTTCGGGGAGATCCGCAGCACCGCGACGCGACGCGGCGTGGGCGGCCTGCGGGCCAGGTCGGTGACCACGGAGACGGCCCGCACCCGGCCGGGCAGGGGGCCGAGCCGCGCGAGGACACGGCGCAGGCTCACCGTCGTCGTGGGCGCGCTCGCCACCACCGCCTCGGCCACCGCCCGGTCGGCGGGACCTGGGCCGGTGAGTACGGCCGCGGTCGTCGCGCGCCCCACATCGATTCCGAGTCTCACCTGGTCATCCTCCCATCACGCCCGACCTGGGGGAGCCGAGCCGCCCGGCTACGCCAGGTCCTTGCCCTCGGTCTCCGGCAGCGGGGCCGCGCAGATCAGGGCGAGGGCGAGGAAGGCCATGATGAACAGGATCGTGGACGAGTAGCCCGTCGCACGGGCCAGCAGGAAGCCGACCACGGACGGTGCCAGCGAGGTGGCGCCGAGCTGGGCGGCGGTCGCCCACGAGTACCCGGTGGCCCGCAGCGCGGTCGGGTAGAACTCGCCGTTCCAGGTGTTCCACACGCCCCAGGCACCCAGGCAGAAGAACGACAGGGCGAAGTTCGCCACGTACATGGTGGTGAGGGTGTCGGCGTAGGCGAAGGCCACACCGGAGACCGCGGCGAGGGCGACGTACGGAAGGAAGACCTTCTTGCGGCCGTAGCGGCCCGTCAGCCAGGACGCCGAGACGTATCCCGGAATCATGAACACGGCGCTCAGCGCGACGAAGCCGAGGCTCGCGGACATGCTGAGCCCCTTGTCCTGGAGCAGGGTCGGCAGCCACGTCTGCAGCCCCCAGTAGCCCCAGTTGAAGGCGAAGTTGACGACGAGCATGAGCACGCTGACGCGCAACAGCGACCCTCGGAACAGGTCGACCGGACGGCCGGCCCGGGCCTCGGACGCCGCGGGGACGGCGAACACCGTGCCGTCGGGGACGTCGGCACCGAGCCGTCGCAGCACGTCCCCCGCCTCCTGGTGCCGCCCCTGTTCCGCGAGCCAGTACGGGGACTCCGGGACCCAGGCCCGGATGGCGAACACCCACAGTCCGGCGAGCGCGCTGGCGATGGCGACGACGTGCCAGCCGAGATCGCCCAGGACCTGGGTCACGCCGACGGCGAGGAGGACGCCGATCGGCCAGCCGATGGACAGATAGACCGCCGCGCGACCGCGTAGCGGAGACGGCAGCAGTTCCAGGAAGTAGGGGAAGGTCACCGTGTAGATGCCGGCGAGTGCGAGTCCGGACAGGAACCGCGTCACCATGAGCGTCGTGAAGTTCGGCGAGAAGGCGCTGGCCAGAGCGATGACGCCGTACGAGGCCAGGGACCACAGACACACCGACCGCCGTCCGATCCGGTCGGACACCGGCCCCCACACGAGGCTGCCCGGGATCATGCCGAGCGCGACCGCAGACAGGGCCCAGCCGATCGCGGACTCCCCGATCCCGAAAGCGTCGCCGAGGTCCCCCGACACATACACCAGCGCGAGCTGTTCCCACGATTCGATCACGAACGCCATGAACAAGGCGGTGGCGGCAAGGAGATGCACGCGCCCGAAAGGCATGCTCTCGAACCACGCGCCGACAGGGCGCTGTGTTGTGCCTGCCCCGGCCGCGACGGGGCCGGGGCCCCGGCCCGTATCTCTCATGGTGCTCATCCGTCGTCCTTCCGGCCTGCTCAGGCTACGGCCCCCGGGATCAGGGGTGGCGGCACCATAAACATCGGTGGTCTTCCATCCTCGTGCACGGCGCACACTCGCTCCGTGGGCAGGGCGTGCGTCGTGCACAAGTCGATCGGATCAGGGCCGGGCTTCGGCGAGCGGGCCGTGAGGCGGTTGCGAACTGGCCGCATGGGTGTGAGGGGGCCGTCAGCCGCCTGCGCAGGAAGCCGGGTCGTCCGCCGACATGGACCAGGCGGCAGCTGATCGACGGCATACGGTTTCGTATCCGCACCGGCGTCCCGCGGCGGGATGTGCCGGAGCGGTACGGGCCCTGGGCCCGGGTGTACGACCTCTTCCGCCTCTGGCAGCGGGACGGCACCTGGCAGCGGATCTTCGCCGGGTTGCAGGTGCAGGCCGACGCCAAGAAGCTCATCACCTCGGATCTCAACATCGACTCCACCGTGTGCCGGGCCCACCGGCACGCCGCCGGGGCGAGGGAAAGGGGACCTTTCGAAGGAGCGGTCTAGCCGGTATCGCCGTCGAGCCCGACGACCACGGCCTCGGTCGCTCGCGCGGCGGCCTGACGACCAAGCTGGCACTTGGCCGTCGAGCAGGTCGGGAAAGGCGGGCGGAGGGTCAGCGAAGCTCAGGTGGTTCAGGGGGTGATGGTGTGTTCGGTGAACTGGCCACAGGAGCGGAACCCCAGGCGGCGGTAGACGGGCTCGCCGTCGGCGGACGCCTGCAAGACCGCGATGCGGTGATCTCGGTCGCGGGCCGTGCGGAGTGCCGCGAGCGTGATAGCACCGCCGTAGCCACGTCGGCGGTGGGTGGCCAGGGTGGAGATGTTGTAGATCCCGGCGACCCCCGCGTGATGAAACACTTCGGCCGAACAGACCGGGCGGCTCTCCGCATAGCCGACCAGGTACCGGGCCGGGCAGTGCGCGGCCAGTGCTTGCGGGGCGGCCTGGGCGAAGAAGCGGCGGACGGTGTCAGCAGGCGGGTCCCAGTTCGCGGCAAGAACCGTGGCGTAGTCGGCGAGCTGTTCGTGCGTGGCCACCGTCCGGATGTCCAGTCCTTGAGCGGCGGGCAGTGGCAGGGCGTCGTTCAGCTCGGCCCACATGGCCGTCTCGCGTTCGGACGCCGGCAGACCGGCGGCCGTCAGGCGGGCGGTGAGGTCCTGTGGTGTCGAGGCAGGCCCCACCCGCCAGGAGAAGCGGCGGCCGGTGCGGGCCAGCGTCTGAGCGGTCTCGGTGATACGCGCGGGTGCGGTGGCGGCGGCGAAGCGGGCTGCGGCAACGATATTGAAAGTGTCGTCGTCCAGGCCGCTGTCGGCGACCACGAGGTCACCAGTCTCTGTGACGGCGGCACCGGTCATGCTCCGATGCAGGTGACAGGCATGCTCCGCCAGGTTCCGTTCCATCCTGTCCATCAAGTCGGCTTCATCGAGGAAATGAGCATTCATAGCGGATAACCCCAGCATGACCAGGCGAAGGTCGCACGTGATTTTGGATCGTCCGCCGACGGTGTCGCGCTGGCGACCAGCACATTCGATACACGCCCTGGCCGGGCAGGTGGTGTTGGGGCGGATGTGCCGAAAGTCCCGGCGGACCGGGCGGGGGTGAGCCTGTCCGGTGGGACGGGGTCTTTCGCAGGGACGGTGTAGGTCGGCTGCCGGCGGGCGGGTGAGTCGCAGTTGGGTGTCGGGGGCGAGGATCAGCCAGGTCCAGCGGTCCTCCGCTTCTGGGGTGCGGAACTTCGGGCGTGTCCAGCCGAGGGTCTGCTTGAACAGGTGGAAGGTGTGTTCGATGTCAAAGCGCCGCAGGCCCGGCAATCGGCGGAGAGAATGCTGGGACAGCAATCGCGCTGAAAGCCGGCAAGGGGCCGCCGGCTACGCGGCTGCCCCTTGTCAGGTTCCGGGGTCCAGGTCAGACCGTTTCGGGGGTCCTGGTCTCCTCGGCGAAGTGGATCTCCGGCGGCGGGGTCCGGAACAGGCGGGTGAAGTAGGCAAGGTAGACCACGCCCACGGCAAGCCAGATCAGGCCCAGGGTGATGGCCTTGCCGTCGAGGCGGGTCAGCAGCCAGATGTCGACCGCCGCGCCGACCACGGGGAAGGCGACGTGGGTGAGGGGATTGAGTCTGCGCCCCGCGCGGCGCTCGCGTACGAAGGTGGCG
Organism: Streptomyces sp. NPDC002520; assembly: GCF_053595235.1. Classification (NCBI taxonomy): domain Bacteria; kingdom Bacillati; phylum Actinomycetota; class Actinomycetes; order Kitasatosporales; family Streptomycetaceae; genus Streptomyces; species Streptomyces sp. NPDC002520. Next base: position 139,234 of record NZ_JBSFXG010000010.1, read on the forward strand.
ATCACGCTCAGGTTCACCGAGGTGAAGGCGGTGAACGCGCCGAAGTTGATGAACGAGGTGGAGGTCGCCACGTTGAGTCGCAGCGCGATGAGCCCGATTACCCCCGTCAGCACGATGTTGACGGCGGGGGTGCGGAACCGGGGGTGGACGAACCCGAAGAAGCGGCGGGGCAGCACACCGTCGCGGCCCATCGCGAACAGCAGGCGGGAGGCGCTGGCCTGGGCGGCGATGCCCGAGGAGAACTGAGCGACCACCAGACCTGCCAGGAAGATCGAGGAGAACAGGCTCCCGGCGATCGTCCTGGCGATCTCGAAGGCGGCCGAGTCCGGGGCGGCGAAGGTGCTCCCGGGGTGGACGAGCTGGGTCGTGTACGCGAGGAGGACGAAGATGCCACCGCCGATCAGGGCGATGAGGATGATCGCGCGGGGGATGGTGCGCCGCGGCTCGACGGTCTCCTCGGTGAGGGTGGTGACGGCGTCGAAGCCGAGGAAGGAGTACGCGGCGATGGCCGCTCCGGCCGAGATGCCGGCCAGGGTGCTGTGGTCGTTGAGGAACGGCGTGGTGCTGAACAGCCCTCCGGCGCCCGAGTGGCGGAAGACGTGGAGCAGCGAGAAGAGCGCGAAGAAGCCGATGACGAGCACCTGGAAGATCATGAGCAGGTCGTTGGTCTTCTCTGCGGTGCGGATGCCGCGCACGTTCAGCGCGGTGGTGATCGCGATGAAGCCGACGATCCAGACCCAGAAGGGCACGCTGGGGAACTGGGCGTGCAGATAGGCGCCGCCGATCAGCCAGATGACCATGGGCAGGAAGAAGTAGTCGAGGAGCGTCGCCCACCCGACGAGGAAGCCCGCCCTGGAGTCGATGGCCCGCCGCACGTAGGTGTAGGCCGAGCCCGCCACCGGATGAGCCGCGGCCATCTTGCCGTAGCTGTGTGCCGTGAAGATCATCGCGACCATGGCCAGCAGGTAGGCGGTCGGGACGGTGCCGTTGGTCGTCTGCGCGACGACCCCGTACGTGCCGAGCACGATCAGGGGGGTCATGTAGGCGAGGCCGAAGGCGACGACCGATCTGAGGGTCAGGGTCCGGTTCAGCGTCGGGGTGGGCTGTTCCATGGCAGGGCTCCAGGGGGCGCGTAGGGGCCGGGCGGGCTTCCGGGGGTGTGTCGGCGGGCGCGGGGGACGGGACGGAGGGGGGTATGCCGGGAGGTCAGCCGCCGGCGCGGCGGTCCGGATTCCAGCGGCGGGGGTCGATCCGCCCCTGGTACAGCGGCAGTTCGATCGGGGCGTCGCCGTCCTGGAACTGGTCCCATACGCGGTTGAGGCCCGCCGTGCCGTGGGTCCGGACCCGGGTGACGTCGTCGAGGTCGAGGACATCGGTGAGGACGGTGGGCAGGGCGTCGGGGGCCTCGACCCGTACCCGGCCCTCCGGGTCCACCACGAGGCTGCGGCCGGTGCCGACCGGGCCCGCGGTGTTGACGCTGATCACGTAGACCTGGTTCGCGATGGCGTTCGCCCGGGCCAGGACCAGTTCCTGGGCACGGTCGGCGGTCGTCGTCATGACGGGATTGACGATCACTTCCGCGCCCATCCAGGCCAGATGCCGGGAGACCTCGGGGAACCACGCGTCGTAGCAGATCGCGAAGCCGATCCGGCCCGCTTCCGCCAGGTCGGCCACGACGAAACGGTCGCCGGGGTCGTACGGCTCGTAGGGGCGCCAGGGGAAGACCTTGCGGTACGAGGCCGCGAGCCGGCCCTCGGGCGAGAAGGCGAGAGCGGTGTTGAACAGTTCGCCCCCCGCACCGCGCTCGCACACGCTGCCGGGCAGCAGCCAGATGCCCAGGTCACCCGCGAGCTCGGCGAGCATCTTGGTCCGGGGGCCGTCCAACGGCTCCGCGGACTCCCTCAGCTGGGCCTCCCTCTCCTCCCGGGACCCCTCCACGCCGCACAGGTGCAGCTCGGGATGAACCACCAGACGGGTCCCGGGGAACCTCGTGAGGAGGTCCTGGACCTCATCGGCGAAGCCGGCCAGCGGCAGGCGGGAGGAGCGCGGAGGGGCCTGCGCGAGGGCGATGGGCAGGGGGCGGGACACGGGAGTCACCACTTTCGGACAGCGGGTGGCCTGATGGCGAAAAAAAATAGAGCACGATGAGCACTTAAGCAAGAGTGTTCAAGATGAGCACTTTTGAGTACGGTGTCGCCATGCCCGGCTCCTCCGTGAACTCCCGCCCGGCGCGCCCGGAGCAGGCCACGCACGGCCTGAACGCGCCGCCGCTCACCGCCATCCGGCGGCTGTCCGCCCTGGACGCCGTACGGGCCCGTATCGCGCTCGCCGTCGATCTCGGCCTGCTGGCGCCCGGTGAGCGGCTGCCCGGCAGTGACCGGATCGCCGAGGCCCTGGGCGTTTCCGAGATCACGGTCCGCCGGGCCCTGGTGGCCCTGTGCAAGGAAGGCGTGCTGGAGCGCAGACGCGGCCGCACCGGGGGGACGCTGGTAGCCGAGCAGCCCGCGCACTCGACGGTCAGCGCCATCGAGACGTACCGGGCGGCATCGGCCGACGTGCACCAGCTGATCGACCACCGGCTCGTCCTGGAGTGCGGGGTCGCCCATCTGGCCGCGGTCCGCGGCCTCGACACGGCGTCCGCGCAGGACCTGGACCGGCTGATCGAGGCGATGGACCGGGCCCCGAGCTGGGCGGAGTTCCACAGCTGCGACGAGCGGTTCCACATGGCGGTTGCCGCCGCGACCGGGCTCGACTCCGTCGCCGAGCCCTACGGGGCCGTGCTCCGGGAGCTCTACCGTTACTACCTGCCCTACCCGCTGGACTTCCTACGCCACTCCAATGACGAGCACCGCGCCCTGGTGGAGGCGATCCGGCGCGGGGACGCGACGGAGGCGGCCGAGGTGGCGCGCCGACATGTCGAGGAACTCCACAAGAGCATGTTCATGGACCTCCTCGACCGACGCTGACCGGCACCGGCGGCCCATGCCCGCGCCCAGCGCACACTCTGCGCGGGCCGACGCGGCGCACCCGCGGCCGGTCCGCGCACTCGCACCCGGCCGCCGCTGCGTTCGCCCACGTCCCCGAAGGAACAGGGCGGAGGTCCCAGCCGTCGGCGCCCCGGCGGCGATCACACCCAAGAGCACGACCGCGGAGCCGATCACAGACGCACGCGGCGAAGGAGGATGCCATGTCCACCGCGCGTGAGGAGCAGACCCGGGCCGCCGAGGAGGCCGACCGGCTGACGGCGCAGGGAGTGAGCGGAGTGGTCCTCACCATGGTGGACACCGCGGGTATCACCCGGGTCAAGACCGTGCCGGTCTCGGCGCTGCCCGACGCCGTGCGGTGGGGTGTCGCCATGCCGCCGGTCTTCGACCTGTTCCTGGCCGACGACTCCGTCACCAACGGCGGGCACACCAACGCCCCCGAGGGCGACCTCCGGCTCCTGCCCGACCTCGACCGGCTGACCCCGCTGGCCGCGCAGCCCGGCTGGGCCTGGGCGCCGGCCGACCGCCACGACCAGCGGGGCACTCCGTACCCCGGCTGCCAACGCCTGTTCGCCCGCCGGATGACCGAGCGCGCCGCCGAACGCGGACTCGCCCTGCGGATGGGCTTCGAGACGGAGTGGGTGGTCGGCCGAGACTCGGACCCGTCCTCGTCGCCGTCCCGCCCGGCCGCGGGCCCCGCGTACGGCATGGCACGCTTCGTCGAACTGTCCGACTACCTGCGCGACGTGCTGGACGCCCTCGTCGCGCAGGGTGTCGCCGTGCAGCAGCTGCACCCGGAGTACGCGCCCGGCCAGTTCGAGGTGTCCGTTGCACCCGCGGACCCGGTGGGGGCGGCCGATTTGGCGGTGCTCGTGCAAGAGACGGTCAGGGCTGTCTCCGCGCGGCACGGGCTGACGGCTTCGTTCGCCCCGGTCGTCGAGGCGGGAGCGGTCGGCAACGGCCGCCACCTGCACCTGAGTCTCTGGCAGGACGGCCGGAACCTGTGCCGGGACGGGGACGGCCCGCACGGCATGACCGCGGTCTGCGAGGCGTTCCTCGCGGGCGTCCTCCGGGAACTCCCGGCGCTGCTCGCCCTCGGCGCGCCCTCGGCCGCCAGCTATCTGAGGCTCGAACCCTCGCGCTGGGCCGGTGCGTTCCAGTGCTGGGGTCCGGAGAACCGGGAGGCCGCGGTCCGCTTCGTCGCGGGCGCACCGGACGCCGGTTGGGCGGCGAACGCCGAGATCAAGAGCTTCGACGCGGCGGCCAACCCCTACCTGGCGGTAGGCGCGGTCATCGCCGCCGGCCTCGCCGGAATCGACGCCGCCGCGACCCTCCCGCCGCCAGTGGTGGGTGACCCCGCCGAGGTGGGAGGGCACAAGCGGCTGCCCACCTCGCTTGTCGAGGCGCTGGCGCACTTCGAGCGGTCGGCGGTGCTGCGCGAGGCGCTCGGAGAGCCGCTGTTCGGCACGGTCGTCGCCGTACGGGGTGCGGAGGCCGCCCGGTTCGAAGGGGCGACGCCGCAGAGCATCGTGGCGGCAACCCGCCTGCGGTACTGACGGCCGGCGACCGGCCGCCGAGGGACGACGGGTCGTCGTGGCGGACCTGACCGCACTGCTCGTGGGCGGGGTGGCCGGAGGTGTTGTGGCCCCGACTCGAACTGCCCGGAGGCAAGGGGCTGTTTCGCTGTGTTGCGCCAGTGTGTGGCTATGTGCCGCGTGAGGGGACCCGGAGACCCGGGCTGTGTCAATCCCCTGGTCGCGTAGAGACGTTGGCCATGCTGCTCTTCGAAGGTGTGCTCCCGGTCCGGGACGAGGACCGCACTGGCTGTGAGAGGCCGAAGTCCAAGCACTGGATCGGCGCCGACCACGACGGCTGCAACACCTTGCCTGGAGGTTCTGAAGGCCGAGGCGGTCGTCGCGCCGGTGCAGGGGGCGAAGTGCACGCTGACTGGCGGGCAGTGGTACTCGCCCTACGACGACCGCACCATCGACGGCCCGCGGGGCCCGGACATCGACCACCTGGTCCCGCCGGCGGAGGCCTGGGACTCGGGTGCGTCCGCGTGGACGGCGGTGGAGCGGGAGGCCCACCCCGCGACCTGCGGACGGGGGAGCGTGGGCAGCAGCCGTCGCCGGCGCTGGGATCGCCGCAGCCCCCGGTGCCCGGGACGGGGCAGTACGGCGACTCGAACAGCACCAACCAGCAGTGGCGGATCACGGCGGCCGGGTGACCGCCTGAGGGCCGGCCGCGCCGCAGCAGGGCGGATGGCTCGGACCGTTTCCGGTCCGAGCCATCCGGTCTCACCGTTTCGCGTAAGCCGCCGGATCGGACGGTTCGCCGCGGTGTGTCAGCGCTTCGTCCAGGCGGCATCCCCTCGCCCGAAGAGGTCGACGTCCTCCAGCGGGCTCTTGGGGAACTCGCCCCGCAGAAGCCGGGTGAGGAACTCCACCATCCCGCAGTCGTAGCGGCTGAAGAGGTCGTCTCCGCGGTTGAACACGAGCACCGGCCAGGCGGCCGGGTCCTCCCCGGAGGCATCCCAGCACATCATGTCGGCGGCGGAGTCGACCCCCCAGTTGATCAGGCGGGGGGAAGTCCCTTCCAATACCGGTGACTTGTCCGCGAGCTCCCATGCGCCCTCGACGGTCAGGGTCTCCTGGACCATTCCGTCCAGGCCGGCCTCCTCCAGCGGCACCTTGGCCTGCGGCGCGTCGACGACCAGGAAACCCTGGACGGTTCCGGCGCCGTACTCCTCGATGAACCGCTGGTAGTCGGGCGGGAACGGCCGGCCCCACGACAGGGCCATCCCTTCCCAGTCGACGGACGTGCCGTCGTCCCTCGGCGGCGGCATCAGCCGCAGCAGGGCGTCCACATCGGCTCTCGCGCTCATCGTCGGCTCCTCTCGTTCGTCCCGGCCGTCATGGTGTCGAACCCGCGCGAACTCGACCGCGCCGAGGCCGAAGCGAACCAGCCGATCCACCGTCGCGGCACCGCCGACGAGATCGCGCAAGCCGTCCTGTGATTGTGCAGCCCGGGCGTCGGCATCGTCGTCGGCGTCGCGCTGCCCGTCGACGGCGGCTACGTCGCCCAGTGACCACCGAGCCGGCGAGCGGCTCCCCCGGTGGGGCCGACCCGATACGCAGAACAGCTGCCCTAACACCTGGGCTTGGCGCTGGCGAGGTCGGCGAGGAGTTGGACAGCCTCGGTGACATAGCGGTAGGCCGTCGTGGTTCCGACGCCGAACCCGGCCGCGAGCTGGGTATAGGTGTGTCCCGCCCGCAGATGAGCGAGTGTGAGCAGGGCCTGGCGGTAGGGCCTGGCGGCAGGGCCTGGCGGCCGGCACTCAGACGCCGCCGACGGGAGCCGTTCGCACGGCGGTGCCGCCGCAACTGCTGCGTGAGGAGGCGAAGGGCAGAGCTGGACGCGTCGACGCCCGACGGGTAAACAAGCACGTGAAGCCTCTGGTGGCGACGGTTCTCTTGGTCGAAAACCCATTTATCAGGGGCTTCACCACGTTGTCAGCCCAACTACCAATCTCACACGCCAGGTTGGAAAGGGCTCAGTGGCTCACAATTCAGCCGTCGCCGACAGGGCAGAGCGGTGAATTCTGCGTTGCCGCCTCTCTGAGCCGTCCGTCGTGCCCATCTCGCGGGCTGTACGGCGTGCGGAACCGGAAACGAGCAGGCAGATGGGGCGTCGCTGTCGTTCGGGACACGTCGACCGTGATGCTGCTGATGCTGGAGATGACAGGAGGGACGAGCTGCGGTCCACTGGAATGTGGGCCTCACTCTCCTCAATGGGGAGCTCAAGCCACCGGGAGGACCCATGAGAACCACACGCCGCTTTGTTCGCACCGCCACCACCGCCGGTTTGACCGCCGTTCTGACCGGCGCGGCGATAGGCGGGGCCACCGCCGTCAGCACCCCCCAAGACTTCGCGCGCACCGGCAGCCTGCGCCTCGCCGCCACCGCTGGGGGCCTGGCCACCAGCCCGCCTCGCGGCGTCGCCGCACAGTGGGTCAACACCACCGACGCACCGAGCGGCATCACCGTCAAGCTGCCCGGCAGTACCAAAGTCGAGCACGACTCGATCACCATGAGTGGCAAGACCTTCCAGCTGCGGATGTACAAGGCCAGTGCCGGGAAGAACAAGGTTGCCTTCCAGGTCACGGACATGCACGGAGCGGATACCAAGGCCGCCCTGGACCCGGCCGTCCGCGGCGTTGCCGCCTCGATCAGCGGGACCGTCAGCAGGAACCAGCCCCTTGAAGTCGCCGGCCATCCCGCCCGCGAGGGCCGGATCACGTTCGACGACAACGGCACCCCGAGCGTGGTCCTCGTCCGATACGTCGCCGCCGCCGACCACCTCGTCGGACTCGTGGCCAGTGGCCCTGCCGCGGACGAGAAGGGCGTGAAGCAGCTCTATCAGCAGCTCACAGGCTCCCTGCACATCCCCTGACTTCCACGAGGGGTTTGCCCACGAGCCCAACTGCCAATCTTTAGAGCACGAATCCGTGCGGGAAGGGATCGCTCGGGTCGAGCAGATAGTTCGCGGTGGCGGTGATCCAGGCCCGGCCGGAGAACTCGGGTACGACGGCGGGGAGTCCGCCGACCTCAGAGGCCTGCAGGAGTCGGCCGTAGAACCGTGTGCCGATGAACGACTCGTTGATGAACCCGGTGTTCAGGGGCAGCCGGCCGCGCGCGTGCAGCTGGGCCATGCGCGCGGAGGTGCCGGTGCCGCACGGGGAGCGGTCGAACCAGCCGGGGTGGATGGCCATGGCGTTGCGGGAGTGCCGTGCGTCCGAGCCGGGGGCGATGAACTGTACGTGCTTGCAGCCGCCGATGAGCGGGTCGGCGGGGTGCACCGGCCGGTTCCGCTCGTTGATCGTCTGCATGATCGACAGTCCGGCGGCGAGGATCTCGTTCTTGCGGGCGCGGTCGAACGGCAGCCCCAGTTGGTCGAGTTCGGCGATGGCGTAGAAGTTTCCGCCGTACGCCATGTCGTAGCGGATGTCGCCGAGGCCGGGGACCTTGACCGTGGCGTCGAGTTCGAGCGCGAAGGAGTCCACGTTGCGCAGGGTGACCTTCACGGCGCGGCCGTCAGCCACCGTCACCCGGGCCTCGACGAGCCCGGCGGGCGTGTCGAGGCGGACCCTGGTCTCCGGCTCGGTGACCTCGACCATCCCCGTCTCCACGAGGACGGTGGCCACGCCGATGGTGCCGTGGCCGCACATCGGCAGGAAGCCGCTGACCTCGATGTAGAGCACGCCCCAGTCGGCGTCCGGACGGGTGGGCGGCTGGAGGATCGCCCCGCTCATCGCGGAGTGCCCGCGTGGCTCGTCGACCAGGAACCGGCGCAGCCCGTCCAGGCTCTCCACGGCGTACCGGCGGCGCTCGGCCATGGTGTCGCCGGGGATGGGGCCCACCCCGCCGGTGACGACGCGGGTGGGCATGCCCTCGGTGTGCGAGTCGACCGCGCTGATCGTACGGGTCGACCTCATCGTGCGGACTGCTTCTCGAGCGCGGAGATGGCGCGGGCCATGTCGGCCTCGACCTGCTCGCGCATCCGCCCGGTGAGCGGGCCGCGCGGCGGGCGGCAGGGGCCACCGAACCGGCCGACCTGCTCCATACCGAGCTTGATGGCCTGCACGAACTCGGTACGCGAGTCCCAGCGGAACGCGGCGACCAGCGGCTCGTACAGGGCCCGGGCCTCCTCCAGCTTGCCGCTCGTGGCCAGCTCGTACAGCCGGGCCGACTCGGCGGGGAAGACGTTCGGGAAGCCGGCGAACCAGCCGGTGGCGCCCATCAGCAGGCTCTCCAGGACGACGTCGTCGGCGCCGCTGATGACCTCGAGGCCGGGGGCCTGCTCCTTGATTTCCAGGACGCGGCGGACGTCGCCGGAGAACTCCTTGATGGCGACGACGTTGTCGATCCGGGCGATCTCCGCGACCAGGTCCGGGGTCAGGTCGACCTTGGTGTCGACCGGGTTGTTGTAGACCATGACCGGCAGGCCGACGGAGGCCACGGCCTCGAAGTGGGCGAGGACCTCGCCGCGGTTGGCGCGGTACATGGTCGGCGGCAGGCACAGCAGCCCGTCCGCGCCGTCCTCGGCGGCGACCTCGGCCCAGTGCCTGGCCTGGTGCGAGCCGGCGCCGTGCACGCCGACGACCACGACGCCCGAGTCACCGACCGCCTCGACCGCCGTTTGCGCGACCTTGCGGCGCTCGTCGTCGGTCAGAGAGGAGTACTCGCCGAGCGAGCCGTTCGGGCCGACGCCCCGGCAGCCGTTCTCCACCAGCCAGCGGCAGTGCTCGGCGTAACGGTCGTAGTCCACGGCCAGACCGGCCGGGGCGGACGCGTCCTCGTAGTAGGGAAGGGCGGTGGCCACGACCACGCCGCCGAGAGACAGGGTCTGCTTCTGGTTGTCGCTCATGAACTCCGCTCCTGTGAAAGGGAATTGACAGGTCAGGGGGATCGAACGGTCAGAGGTGGTGAGGGGGTGGCCCTTCGGGCAGCGGCTCGGGGGCGGCGGCAAGTTCGCCGAGCCGGATGGGCTGGGCGATCGGGCGCCGGTGCGGTGCGGGCGCCGGCAGGCCCTCGACCGGCCGTTCCGCGGGCCCGCTGGAGAGCCGGGCGTTCAGTTCGGCGACCGTGGGGCCGCAGACCCGGGCCTGGCAGGGGCCGAGGCCGGCGCGGGTCTCCAGTTTGGCGACCCGCGCCGAGGCGCTCTCCCGGGTCGTGGCCGCCCGGCAGAGGGAGACGTAATCGGCCTCCTCGCAGCGGCAGATGACCGTCTCGGGACGCAGCCACTGCGACCAGGCCGTGCCGATCGGGTGCGCTCGGGCCAGCCGTTCGGCGAACGCACGCCCCTGGTCCCGGCTGCGCCGCAGCGGTCGCAGCGCGGACGCCTCCGGGTCGCCACCGGCGGCGAGCCACCCGGCGAGCGCACCCTCGGCCCGCGCCGCCGGGGCGCCCGCGATGCCGGTGATCTCACCGGCCGCGTAGACGCCGGGGCAGCTGGTGGCCTGGTCGGCGTCGACCTCCACGAACTCGCCGCCCGGAGCGCCGCGCAGGGCGCATCCTGCGGCCACCGGCAGCTCCAGCTGCGGACTGAAGCCATGCGTGACGCACGCCGCGTCGACCGCGACCGTGCGCTCGCTGCCCGGCACCACCGACCAGTCCGCGCGCAGCCGTGCCGTGACGACCTCCTCGACCCGTCCGTCTCCGTGCGCCTCGATCACGGCGCGGCCGGTGCGGTAGGGCACCCGGTGACGGATCAACGAAACGGCGTATTCGGCGAGTTCACCGCTCTTTCCGGCCTGTGCGGCGAGCTGCCAGGGGCGCTGTGACCAGCCGCGGGCGACGGTGCCCGGCGTATTGGCCTCCAGAACTTCCAGGACGCGGGAGCCCGCTTCAAGCAGCGAGGAAGCAACGGGCAGGAGGAACGGCCCGGTGCCCGCGACCACCACACGGTCACCGACCACGACCCGCTCACCCTTCGCGAGCGCCTGCGCGGCGCCGGCGGTGAAGACACCGGGCAACTCCCAGCCGGGGAAAGGCAGTACGCGGTCGTGGGCGCCGACGGCGAGCACCAGTGCGTCGGGGTCGAGGGTGAGACGGCGCCGTCCGCCGCCGTCCACGGAACCGTGCAGGACGTGGACTCGAGGAGGGCCCGGCTGCTCGGGATCCGGGCGCTCGAGCGCCCATACCGAGGTGTCGGGCCACCAGGCGCACCGCGGGTGGGCGAGCACCCGGCGACGGCGCCGGTCGAAGGCCCGCCAGCCGTGGTGCAGCACCTGCGGACGGGCAGCGTCGTACGCCTCGGGCAGCATCCGGTGGTACTGGCCGCCGGGCTGGTCCGACGCGTCGATCAGCGTCACCCGGGCACCGGCGCTCAGGGCGGCCTCCGCTGCGGCGAGACCTGCGGGGCCCGCGCCGACGACCGTGACATGACGGTGCGTCATCGCTCCTCCGTTCCGGGTGCGTCGGACTTCTCAAGGCCGGCCGGGGCGAGTGGTGGGCCGGGGGAGGGCTCGGCGTCCTGCCTGCTCTGGGTTGTCACGACGTCGCCGTCACGGGCGCGGCGACGGCAAGCGCGCACATCGCGCTCCTCGCCGACCGTCACGAGACAGTCGAAGCAGATGCCGATCCCGCAGAACACCCCGCGGGGCGCGCCGGAGCGTCCCCGGCGCCAGGCGAGCCGGTCGGCGGCGAGCATGACTCCCGCGATGGTCTGGCCCGCGATCCCGTCGACAGGGTCGCCGTCGACGGTGATCCGCAGGGGCCGGTCCTGCCGCCCGACGGCGTCGGACCCGGCGCGGACACGCCTGGGGCTCATGCCGTCTCCTCCTTCTCGGGGTGTGCGACTTTCTCGGGGTGTGCGCTTTGGCCCAGTACGGCCGGACGGTCCACGCGGAACGGGGTGGCGTCCATGTCCGTCGGCTCGCCGAGCATCAGATTCCGCAGCAGCCGTCCGGTGCCCACGGACAGACCGATCCCGGCGCCCTCGTGACCGCCCGCGTGCCACAGGCCGTCAAGGCGAGGGTCGGCGCCGATGACCGGGAGATGGTCGGGGACGTACGGCCGGAAGCCGCCGTACGCACGCATCACCCCGACCCCGACCAGCGTCGGGAACAGACGCAGTGCCTTCGCGGCGACAGCTGAGAGGACCTCGGGGCGCAGCCGGTCGTCGAAACCGACCCGGCGGCGCGAAGAGCCGATGAGCACGCTGCCGCCACGCGTGGACTCCACGACCGCGGAGGTCTGCAGATCCTCGGCACTGCTGCCGACCGCGCCCACGTAGTCGGCGTCGTAGACCTTGTGGAAGACCATCGGCGGCAGCGGGGTCGTCACGAGGACGTCGCCGCGGCGGGGCCGCACGTCCACCGGTGCGCCGAGACGGGTCGACAGCTCACCGGACCAGGGGCCCGCGGCGTTGACGAACCAGTCGGCCTCCAGCAGGCCGGCCGAGGTGCGGACGCCGGTGATCCGGCCGCCGCGGCCGACCGCGCCGAGCACCTCGCAGCCCGTGCGCAGCGTCGCGCCCGCGGCCAACGCGTCGCCGAGCAGAGCGGCGGCGGCTCCGGCAGGCTGCACCTGCGCGTCCTCGGGGTAGTGCAGGGCCGCTGTGTGCTCGCGGGTGACGTACGGCTCGGCCTGTGCGAGCGCGTCGGCATCGAGAACGTCGGCGCGTACGCCCACCGCGCGCTGGTCGGCGGCGAACCGGGTCAACCCGTCGGCGCCGGCGTCGGTGGTCGCGACGACGATGCCGCCCTTGGGCTCCCACGCCACCGCGTGCGCCGCGGGTACGGAGCGTTCGGCGACGGCGGCGAGCACCTGCGGCCACAAATTCCGTGAGAGCTGGGCCAGTTCGAGCTCCGGCCCCGGTCCTTTGTCGGAGACCAGCACGTTGCCCTCGCCGTGCGAGGTGGTCGCCGACGCCGCGCCCCCGCGGTCGACCACGGTGACGTCGAGTCCGGCCAGAGCCAGCTCGCGAGCGCAGGCGGCGCCGACTATCCCGGCGCCCAGCACCGCCACTCGTGTTCTGTTCATCGAACCCCCCGTGTTCGGTATAGCGAACATTTGGAACGTACGGCGGGGTTCAGAACGTGTCAACGGTCACGTCGGATCGAATTCGGCGGGCCGCCTCGCCCGTGTGGTCATTCCTCCGCGGAAAGGGAAGCGGCGGCGGAGGCGGAGGCGGGGGTGTCCAGGGTCGGATCCGACAGGTGCAGCCGCTGGTCCGCCCGGTACTGCAGCAGGAGGACCGAGCGCACGTCACCGTCGAGTGCCGTATAGCTGTGCGGGGCCGCGGCGTCGAAGCCGACGTAGTCGCCCGGGCCCAGTTCCACCTCGTGCCCCTCGACCTGCACTCCGAGTCGACCGGCCTGCACGATGGTGTGCTCGGTCCCGACATGGCCGAGCGAATCCTGTCGACACTTGGCCCGTACTCGCTGGTCAAAGACTTCCAAGACGGCATCGCTGGCCTCGATCCGCCGCAGTGGACGCAAGTCGACGCCTTCACCGCTGAGCACCTCCACCTCCTCGGCGCGGACCACGGTCAGGCCGCCGGGAGGGCGGGCGTCCAGGAGGTCGGAGATCGCCACCTCCAGGACGCGCGACAGGCTGAACACCGTCTCGATGGTGGGGTTCCCCGTGCCGGACTCCAGCTGCGACAGTGTCGCCTTGCCGATCTTCGAACGCCGGGACAGCTCGGAGATCGACAGCCCTCGCTCGGTCCTGGCCCGTCTCAGATTGGTGGCCAGCATGCCCCGGATCGAGTTCGCGGAGTCGCTCACACCTCTCCCCCTTCTCTTCGCTCGGCGTTCGATATAGCGTACGAGATGTCATGGGTCGTTCGTTATCCAGATCAGCATCGGTCTTCCCGCGCGGTACCGCAAGGAAGGCGACTCGTGCCGGCAGACCCTCAGCCCTCTGCGGTGTCCGGAGCGACGAAGTCCATTTCCTGCCGGAGTTCGTCGACGTGGGAGATCGCCGACCGGCTCTTCGTCGGGTCGGCAGCGCACAATGTGGCGGCACGCCCGTACGACAGGCTCATCGCGGCCGCCATGGGCGGGAGATGGGAACCCGTCGGCCGGGGCGACCAGGATGTGATCGGCCGGCTTCGCCGCGGGGGAGTGCCGAGTGTCAGTGATGGGACGGGTCGTCGCACCCATCCGGCGGCCGTACCGCAAGCCGGCCACGGTCTGCTTGTAGCGCTGCCAGAAGCTGAACGCCGACGACGCAGTCGTCGGACGTCAACCGGATGAGTGTGCCGGCGAGATGGGCACCGCCGCGATCCGCGACATCGATATCGTATCCGCGACTCGCCGCGATGATCGCGAGGGCCTCTCCCCGCACAGCCGCCAACCGCTGCAGATCGGATCACGGCCCGGTCGGCGCCGGACTGGCCGCCTCTGCCACGCTTCCCACCCCCGATCAGGGCGAGTACGGGCGCTTGACGCCCTGAGCCGGTTTCTTCTCGTCCACGGGTGCCGACCGGGCGGAAGGACCGGAACGGTCAGAACGACAGGGGCACGTGTCGCTGGGCACACCCCTGCTCGTCCAGCAGCCACCCCATGCGTTTGACGTGACGCAGGGAGAGCGCGCGGTCCACCACCTCGAGCTCCGGGACCTGCTCGCCGAGCACGGTCTCCAGGCGTTGCATGTCTCCCACCCCGCGCAGCCACACCGCCAGCAGCAGGTTGGGCCGGGATCCGGTGACGGCGGTGCACAGCCTTGTCTCCGGCATGGCCGCCAACTTCCGGGCGGCGTGGCCGAGTCGAGCGGGCGGTACACGTCCCCACAGGGACGCGGAGACCGGCCATCCCGACAGCGGTTGCGCAACTTCGCAGCGCACCACCACCGACCCGTCGGCGAGCAGGGCGTCGACTCGGCGCCGTACGGTGCTGACGCCCAGCCCCAACCGTGCTGCGAGATCGCTGTACGAGGCCCTGCCGTCGGGGGCGAGCTCTTCGGCCAGCTCCAGGTCCCGGCGTGACAGACGTGCCCGAGGTCGCTGCGGCGCCGGGATCCGGACGGCCTGCTCCAGCCGCCGCTTCTGGGCGGCGTCGAGCGTCCGCAGTCGCCAGCTGCTGCCCTCGACGAGCACGGTGGTGGCCAGGTGCGCCCGGGTGGAGCGGACCCCCGCGATCACGCCGACCCCGGTCAGCAGGAATTCGGAGAGCGCGGCGAGGCTCGGCATGTGGACGGTGAGCAGCAGGTCGTGGTCGCCGGTGGTGTGCTCGACGGTGGAGACCCGCCGCTCCGCGGCGAGTTCGGCCGCCACCCGGAGCGCGGCCCCGGCCTCGCACGCCACCTCGATGAACGCGATGTTGATCTGCGTGAGGTCCCGGACACCCGGATAGACCGACATCCACGCCCGCCCGGAGCGGGAGAGCTTCGCCCAGCGCCGGGAGGCCGTGGCCGCGTCGACCTCCAACGCCTCGCCGATGAGCGACCACGGGACGCGCGGAGCCACCTGCAAGGCGTTCAGCAGGCTGAGGTCCAGCTCGTCGAGGTCGGCGAATCCATGCATGGGACGACCCTAAACGGCAAATCCATGCAGTCGACCCGGTGGGTCGTGAGAGCGGTCACATCATCGTCCCCACTTCCCGGATCGCATGTCCGGTTGATGAGACGCCCATGACATGAGGAGGCCCGATGCCCGGACCAGCAATGAGGGCGACGACACCGCCATCCGCCCCGCCCGGAGCGCGCCGGGACAGCCGGCGCAGGGAACTCGCCGCGGCCACCGTGGGTTCGGTCGTCGAGTCCTTCGACTGGAACATCTACGCCGTCCTGGCGCCCTTCTTCGCCGCGCAGATGTTCGGCAGTGGCGGCGCCGGCGGGCTGCTCGCCGCCTACGCGGGGTTCGCGGTGGGCTTCGTGGCCCGTCCGCTGGGCAGCGCGCTGATCGGCCGGCTCTCCGACACCCGGGGGCGCCGGTTCGGCCTGACCGTGGCCATGGCCGGGATCGCCGCCGCGAGTCTGGTCGTGGCGGTCATCCCCGGCTCCGCGACCCTCGGCGTCTGGGCGGGCGTCCTGGTCGTCGCGGCCCGGCTGGCGCAGGGTCTCGCCTATGGCGGCGAGACCCCGACCGTCGCCGCGTACGTCACGGAGACCGCGCCGCCCCGCCGCCGCTTCCTGTTCAGCTCCATCTCCTATGGCGGGATCATCGTCGGCACGCTTCTGTCGTACGCCACGATGGCCGTGATGTACGCGGTGCTGGGCAAGGACGGCCTGGCCGACGGAGGCTGGCGCTGGGGCTTCGTGGCGGCGGCCGTCATCGGGCTGGCCGCGCTGTGGGTGCGCCGGGCCGCGCCGGAGAGCGAGGAGTTCGAACGCGCGGCGGAAGAGCGCGGCGCCGAGCGCTCGCCGCTCGCTACCGTGTTCCGCGACCACCGCACGTCCGTGGCCTCGCTCTTCCTCTTCGTCATCGGCGGCACGGTGGCCTTCTACTTCGCTCTGGTGTACCTGCCGGTGTACGCCGGCACCCTGAAGGTGACGACCAACGAGCACGCCTCGTCGTTCATGACGGTCGTGCTGCTGATCACCCTGGCCTCGATGCTGGTGTCGGGCTGGGCCGCGGACCGGTGGGGAGTACTGCGCGTGTTGCGCGCCGGATACGGCGGCCTCTTCGTCCTGACGGTCCCCCTCGCCGTGGCCATGCGTGATCACGTCCTCCCGTTCGAGGTGGTCGCCGTGGTCTTCGGCATCCTGACCGCCCCGGGGCTCGCCGCCACCAACGTACTGTCCGGGCTGCTCTTCCCCACCTCGGTGCGGGCCGTCGGCACCGGTGTCGTCGGCGCCGTCACCATCGCCGCCTTCGGCGGGACGTTCCCGATGCTCGCCGAGGCGCTGACCGGTGCCGACCTGATCAACACCATCCCCTGGTACGTCGCCGCCTGTATGGCCTGTGCCATGGCGTCGACCTTCGTCGCCGCCCGCGTGCCCGGCCTCAAAGCCCAAACGCACTGAACCGCGCCGGACTCATTTGAAGCTTTTCGCAAAGGAGATTGACCATGCCGCTGCGTGACGACGCCCGCGCGATGCAGGACGACCTCGTCCGGCTCCGCCGCGACCTGCACCGCGAACCGGAGATCGGCCTGGAGCTGCCGCGTACCCAGGAGAGGGTCCTGCAGGCGCTGGACGGCCTGCCGTTGGAGATATCCACCGGCGGTTCGCTGGACTCGGTCACCGCGGTGCTCCGTGGCTCGCGCCCCGGACCCAGCGTATTGCTGCGCGGCGACATGGACGCCCTGCCGGTGAGCGAGCGCACAGGCCTGGACTATGCCGCCGCGGCGGACCGCATGCACGCCTGCGGGCACGACCTGCACACCACCATGCTCGCCGGCGCCGCCCACCTGCTCAGCTCGCAGCGGGACAAGCTCGCCGGTGACGTGGTGCTGATGTTCCAACCCGGTGAGGAGGGTCACGACGGGGCGCGGTACATGGTGGACGAGGGCATCCTCGACGCCTCGGGCTCTCGGGCCGTCGCCGCGTACGCGCTGCACGTGATGAGCTCGCAGATTCCGCACGGGGTGTTCACCACGCGGCGCGGGCCGTTCCTCGCCGCCTCGGACACGGTCCGCGTGACGGTGCGCGGCGCCGGCGGGCACGGCAGCGCCCCGCACCGTGCCAAGGACCCCATCCCGGCCGCGTGCGAAATGGTCACCGCGCTGCAGACGCTGGTGACCCGCCGCTTCGACCCGCACGACCCGGTGGTCATCACCGTGGGCGCGTTTCACGCGGGCACGCAGCACAACATCATCCCGGGCGAGGCGTTCTTCGAGGCGACCGTTCGCTCGTTCTCCAAGGAAGCGCACGCGCGCGTCAAGGACGGCTTCATCCGCACCGTGCGCGGCCTCGCCTCGGCCCACGACCTCGAGGTCGACATCGACTACGCGGACCTGTACCCGGTGACGGTCAACGACGCGGCGGAGGCGGAGTTCGCCGCGCACACCATCGCCGAGGTCCACGGCGAGGAGCGCTACGGCTGGGCCCGGGACCCGTACACCGGTTCCGAGGACTTCTCCCGTGTCCTCGACGAAGTGCCGGGGGCCTTCATCGCGCTGGGCGCCTGCGGGGCGG
This sequence comes from Streptomyces sp. NPDC002520, assembly GCF_053595235.1. Lineage (NCBI taxonomy): Bacteria > Bacillati > Actinomycetota > Actinomycetes > Kitasatosporales > Streptomycetaceae > Streptomyces > Streptomyces sp. NPDC002520. The sequence continues at coordinate 156,803 of NZ_JBSFXG010000010.1, forward strand.
CGGCCGACCCGGACAACGCCCCCAACAACCACTCCCCGCTGGCCGTCTTCGAGGACGACGTGCTCGGCGACGGTGCGGCGGTGCTCGCCGAACTGGCCATGCGCCGCCTGGACCGGGAGTCCGCGGCATGAGCCCGCCCGGACACGGGCACTCTCCAGCGGGTACTTCCTCGGGGCGGGCATCGTCTGGGTTCCTCTCATGAAACCCGACTGACCCTCTGTCAACACCTTCCGCATCTCGGAGGAAGCTCACACAAGTACCGTCACCAAGCTCCGAGCTACTCGCGCAAGGTGTGACGCCGCCGCAGGTCGCACGGCGATTACAGGTCTCCCGCAAGTCCGCGTATGCCTGTGGGCGGCGCTGGGCCGGTGAGGGTTCGGTTGGCGTCGAGGGCTTTCAGTCGAAGACCATGAGGTGGTCGGCGGCGCCTCCGTGCCACTCGATCATGAAGAGGGTGGCGTCGTCGCTGGTGTGTCCGCCTCTTTCCGCCTTCAGCGTGTGGGAGAGCTGGCGCAGATCCGCCCGCACCCCCACGGAGGGTTCCTCCGCCAGGCGGTTGATGCACTGGACGAGGCGTTCTTCTCCGAACGGCTCGCCGCCGGTGAGGTGTTCCTCGATGATGCCGTCGGTGTAGCACAGCACCCGGTCACCCGGCCGGAGCAGGTGCTGTCTGATCCGGGGCCGCTCACCGCCGACGCCGACGGGCAGCGTCGTCGCGCTCTCCAGCTGCTGCTCGACCCGGCCGTCGCGGATCAGCAGTGGCGCGGGGTGGCCGGCGTTGACCAGCTCCAGCTCACCGGTGGCGATGTTGAGGTGCATCAACTGGGCGGTGACGAAATGATCGGGACCGAACTGCCGGGAGATGGCGTCGTCCATGAACGCGTACTTCTCTTCCAGGCTGACGAACACGCGCCGGGCGTGCCGGTAGGCGCCGATGGCGATGGTCGCCATCGCGGCGGCATCCAGACCGTGGCCCATCGCGTCGATCACGGCCGCGTGCAGGATGCTGTCGTTGAGGGCGTAGTCGAAGCTGTCACCGGCGACGCGGTAGGCGGGTTCCAGGATGCCGGCCACCTCGACTTGGGGCACGGTCATCGTCAGCGGCGGCAGCAGGCTCCACTGGATCTCCGCGGACACGCTCATCGGTTCCCGTCGCCGGGCGAGGAAGAACTGGTCGGTGTAGGCGTTCTTGGTGACCAGCATGTCGGCGACCAGGCCGGCGAGCCGGCGCAGCAGACGCCGGTCGTCGTCGCCGACGGCGTCCAGGGTCAGGGCCATCACCCCCACCTGGTCGCTGCCGTCCAGCAGCGGCAGATACATCCGCACACCGCTGTGGTCCTGCGGCACCTCGACGACGTCCGCCCGCAGAAAGGCCCGGCCGGCGGGCGAGTCGGCCACTGGCTGGGGCTGGCTCACGTGCAGCTTTCTGCCCGGAAGCGGCACCAGCAACTCCTGCCCGTAGTCCTGGAGCAGGATGGAGACGTCACGACCGCCGATCCTGGCCACTTCCTCCGCGATCAGCGGGGCGATCAGCTGCGGCGGCATCAACCGCGCCCGGTCCAGCAGCAGACCGAGCAGCCGCTCGCCGAAACCCTCCGACCGGTCCACGCTCTCCTCGCCCATCACCTGCCTTGTCACCTACTTTCGCCACCCACGCCGGTCGGCGTCTGCGCACAACGTGCCCCGGGGAAGCCGCCGGAGCTGCTCATTACGCCGTGCGCGGCATGTCGGCCCGCGCCGTCCGCGCGGAGTGATCGGCCTTCCAGGCCGGCGAAGTCGTCGACACGGCTGCGGGCGCGGCCCGGCCGCGGGCCACGCGTCTGGGAGAGGGGCGCGACTGGCGAGGGCGGCCTCTCCAAGCGCTCCTGCAGTGGCGCCTGCCGGCCGTCCTGCGCCTCCAGGGGGCGAGCCGTCCTTCGGTTGCTGATTCTTACTGGAGTATGAGCGGGGTCGGGGACCGGCGCGGTGGCTGTCGCCCCGTCTCCGGTCCCCGACCCCGCTCACCCAACCCGGCTTCGCCCGTACCGCTGTGGGCGACCCGCACATCCGCGCGTTGCAGCAGGGCCGTCCGATGGCTCTCGCCGGTGAACGCCCCCCGTCAGTCGCGGGCGGTGAAGGCGTAGAGGTTGCCGTCCCAGGCGCCGATCAGCAGGGTGTTACCGCTGACGGTCGGGGTCGACAGGATGGGAGCGCCGAGGTCCAGGTCCTGGAGCTTGGCGCCGGTGGTCTTGTCCAGGCCGTACAGGTGGCCGTCGGTGCCGCCGATCCACAGCGTGCTACCGCTGATGGTCGGCGAGCCGACGAAGGCCCTGCCGCTCTGGAAGTCCCAGAGCTTGGTGCCGGTGGCAGCGTCGAAAGCGCCTACGCGGCCGTTGGTGAAGGCGGCGTAGACGGTGTTGCCGTCGACCGCCGCGGAGGCGCCCGGCTGGCCCGCGTCGTCCTTGGAGACTCCGGTGCTCCGGTAGCGCCACAGCTCCTTGCCGGTGGCGGCGTCGCGGGCCAGGAGGGTGTTGTTGCCGGCGTCTCCGATGAAGTCGGTGGTGAACACCCGCCCGCCGGCCACCACCGGAGTGGAGTGGTGAACGCCGCCGACGCCTCCGGCGGAGACGAGCCGCTGACCGGTGGCGGCATCGTAGATCCGCAGACCACCGCGACTGTCGTGGACGTAGACCTTGCCGTCGACCACGGTGGGGGTGCTGCTGTCCCACCAGCCGCTGTCCACCGGGGAGTTCCACAGCTGCTTACCGGTGGCGGTGTCCACGGCGACGAGGTGGCTGCCCGTGGTGGTGTAGCCGAAGTAGTAGACGGCGGAACCGGAGACGGTCGCGCCGCCGTAGGCGTAGCCGTTGTAGGGGCCGGTCTCCGAGGATCCGGGGAGGGTGTAGCTCCACTTCTTCGCGCCGGTCGCCGCGTCCAGCGCGGTCAGGGTGCCGCGCATCTCGGTGACGTAGAGGGTCCCGTCGTGCACCACGGGCGTGGACTGGACCAGGCTGTCGGTGGCGAAGTGCCACTTGGTCCGGCCGGTGGCGACGTCGACGGCGTCCACGCCGTTGCCCTGGGACCCGTCGGTGTCCCAGCTGCCGATGTACGCGGTTCCGTTCGCGACCACCGGGGAGGACATACCGATGGTGGCCCCGGTGCGGTGGGTCCACGCGCTGGTCAGGCCGCCGGAGCCCAGGCTCCCGGGCTGCAGTCCGGTGTGGAGGGCGTCGCCGTGGAACTCGGGCACGTCCGCATCCGGGCGCACCTGCTCGGCCTTCGGCACCACGGAGAAGCGGCTCGTCGTGGACCAGTTGCGGCCCGCGTCGTCGAACGCGGTGACCTTGGCGGTGTGGTCTCCGAGGTTCAGCTCGCGGGTGTCCCAGGGCGCCGACCACGAGAACTTGCCGGTGCGGCGCAACCCTTCTTCCTCACCGCCGTCGATGCGCACCTCGACCCGCACCACATGGCTGGAGGTGTTGTAGGCGTCCACCTGGAACTCGGTACGGCCCCGGCCGACCTGGGAGCCGGGGGCGGGCGAGGCCACCGCGACCGTGTGCTCCTGGTTGAACATCCGGAACTCGGCCTTCAGCGTGCCGTCACGCATGGTGACCTCGCGGAAGCCGGTGGGCGAGTGGTCGTCGTTGTAGGTCGCCGAGGCCGTGTTGTACTCCACCGCGCCGTCCAGCAGGTGGGGGTCGGTGAAGTTGGTGTGCATGTGACCGTTGAAGACGGCCTTGACGTCATAGCCCTTGAACAGTCCGAGCAGGGCGTTGATCTGCCCGGTGGAGCCGCCGGGGTCGGGCGTGTCCAGCGGCTCGTGGGTGCTGACCACGATGTGCTTGCTGGTGCCGTCGGCGTTCTTGCCGTTCAGTTCCAGGTCCTGCTTCAGCCAGGCCAGCTGCACCGGATCGCCGAGGCCGCCGTTGTTCTCGAGCTGGATGAAGTGGGTGTCGCCGTAGTCGAAGGAGTACCAGGAAGGCCCCAGCAGCGAACGGTAGTTGCCGACACCGTCGGTGTCCCCGCCGCCGTGGTCGTGGTTGCCCGTCAGGGGCCAGATCGGGAGCTTTGAGTTCGCGGTGCCCTTTTGCCATGCCTGCCAGTGGGAGGGCGCGCCGTCGCCGCTGAGGTCTCCGGTGGCCAGGACGAACGCCGGCTTGGTCGGCAGTGCGGCCATGTCGTCCAGTTGCTTCGCGAGCTTGCCCGGGGTGACGCCGTCACCGTCCGCGGGCGCCTCCGGACCGTCGGGGCTGGTGACGTGGGTGTCGGTGATCTGGGTGAAGGTGAAGTCGGGCCGCTCGCTGCCTTGGTCGCGCCGCAGATCGAAGTTCTGGGTGATGGTGGTGCCGGCCTCCGGTGAGCCGAGGTCGCGGTAGAAGCGCTGAACCCGGTTGCTGCCGAGGGTGGCCGAGTAGCCGCGCGGCATGGTGATGTCGACGAGGGTGCGGGTCCACTGGTTGAGGTCGGCGGAGAGCGCGTAGTGGCCTTCGCTGTCGGTGCGGACGATGGTCGCGCCGTCCGAGACGGACACACCGGCCAGCCCGCGCTCGCCCTTGTCCTGGACGGAGTCGCCGTTCTTGTCGTCGAAGACGGTGCCCTGGACGGTGGCATGGCGCGGGGGACGGGGGGCGATGTCGAAGTTCACCGGCGCGGCGAGTGCCTGGTACCCGTCATTGGCCAGCAAGTACGCGGAGTAGGAGCCGGCGGGCAGGCCGGAGGTGTCCAGGGTCGCGGTGCCACTGGCGTTCGGGACGTAGACCCAGGTGAGCGAGGCCCCGTCGCCGGGCTTGCGGCCTGCCGGGTATATGCCGATCCAGTTCGTGGCGCTGGGCGCGTCGGTGGTGTAACCGAAGCTGAGCTTCTGACCGACCTGAGGCTGCTGGGTGTTCAGGGTGAGGGTGGATGCGCTCACGGCCGCCTGCGGGCTGCCGGCCGGTGCGGCGGACGAGACCGGTGCGCCCACAACGGCGAGGACAACGGCGCAGGATCCAGCCACTACTGCGGATCGGATGCGGGAAGAGGGCACGCTGCGCTCCTTACGGTGCGGAGAGTTGTCCATACAACTCTGTCCAACACAGCACAGCGAGGGCAGGTGTCCGGCAGGTATTGCAGCAGCATACTGGGCATGTGGATCGCATGTCCCCTATTGGGCGACCCAGCGCTACTGTGCACAGCATGAGGGGACCGATCCCGTCCGGAACGTCCATGGTGGCCCGTCTGGAGGCCACCGAGGGCGTCCAGGGTGAGGTCCGGGGTCCTGCTGGGGGCGCGCTGCAGGAGGCTGCGAAGAGATCTGTGATCTTCGGTGCTGCTTCCTCCTGTCCCACCGCGGATACTGTTCCGAACTGCCGTCACGCTGAGGGCATTTGACCGCCATCAAGCTTGTGAGGGCCGCCCTCGCCGCTGTGCGGATCGGCGAAAATGGTCACCGAACGGTGTTGAATAATCATGTAGAGGTTTGCATACTCTTCCTATGTCCAAGGTTCTCACCTCTCTCCCCGTCGGCGAGCGCGTCGGCATCGCCTTCTCGGGCGGCCTCGACACCTCGGTCGCGGTCGCGTGGATGCGCGACAAGGGTGCCGTCCCGTGCACCTACACGGCCGACATCGGCCAGTACGACGAGCCCGACATCGCCTCGGTGCCCGGCCGGGCGAAGACCTACGGTGCCGAGGTCGCGCGCCTGGTCGACTGCCGCGCGGCGCTGGTCGAGGAGGGCCTGGCCGCGCTCACCTGCGGGGCGTTCCACATCCGCTCGGGCGGGCGTGCCTACTTCAACACCACCCCGCTCGGTCGCGCGGTCACGGGCACCCTGCTGGTCCGGGCGATGCTCGAGGACGACGTCCAGGTCTGGGGCGACGGCTCGACCTTCAAGGGCAACGACATCGAGCGGTTCTACCGGTACGGCCTGCTTGCCAACCCGCACCTGCGGATCTACAAGCCCTGGCTGGACGCCGACTTCGTGACCGAACTCGGCGGACGCAAGGAGATGTCGGAGTGGCTTGTCGCCCACGGGCTGCCCTACCGCGACAGCACGGAGAAGGCGTACTCCACCGACGCCAACATCTGGGGCGCCACCCACGAGGCCAAGACCCTGGAACATCTGGACAACGGCGTGGAGACCGTGCAGCCGATCATGGGCGTGCGGTTCTGGGACCCTGAGGTCGAGGTCCTTCCCGAGGACGTGACGATCGGTTTCGACCAGGGCCGCCCCGTGACGATCAACGGCAAGGAGTTCGACTCGGCCGTCGACCTGGTGATGGAGGCCAATGCCATCGGCGGCCGCCACGGCCTCGGCATGTCCGACCAGATCGAGAACCGGATCATCGAGGCCAAGAGCCGCGGTATCTACGAGGCGCCCGGCATGGCCCTGCTGCACACCGCGTACGAGCGCCTGGTCAACGCGATCCATAACGAGGACACCCTTGCCCAGTACCACACCGAGGGACGGCGCCTCGGCCGGCTGATGTACGAGGGTCGCTGGCTCGATCCGCAGGCGCTGATGATCCGGGAGTCGCTGCAGCGCTGGGTCGGCTCGGCCGTCACCGGCGAGGTCACCCTGCGGCTGCGGCGCGGTGAGGACTACTCGATCCTCGACACCACCGGCCCGGCGTTCAGCTACCACCCGGACAAGCTGTCCATGGAGCGCACCGAGGACTCGGCGTTCGGCCCGGTGGACCGGATCGGCCAGCTCACCATGCGCAACCTCGACATCGCCGACTCCCGCGCCAAGCTGGAGCGGTACGCCGCGCTCGGCCTGGTCGGCACCGCCAATGCCGCGGTCGGCGCCGCCCAGGTGCCCGCGAGCGGGCTGATCGGCACCATGCCCCAGGGTGGCGCCGAGGCCATCGCCTCTCGTGGCGAGGTCTCCGACGACGACCTGCTGGACCACGCGGCGATGGAGTCGGGCACGGACTGACGAGGCCGGTCGAGCGGAAGGCTCGGCACGCCTCGACGGGGGTGCACCACCGGAAAGGCCGGCTCAGCGCCGTTGGCGCCGAGCCGGCCTTTCCGGTCGGGCGATATGCGCAGTCAGTGACCAGCGGGAGGGACCTGAACGGTGTCTCCCACGCAGCGCAACATCGATACCTGGACCGACCGTCTGAAGTCCGTGCTCACCAGCGACTACCTCCGTCAACTCCCGTTGGTGGAAGAGGCGATAGGGTGTCAGACCGCTGCTCTCGTACGCTTGACGCGGCCTGCCAGGCTGCGTCGGGGCCGCTCCGATCACCGTCGCCAGCGGCAAGAGTCATGCCGTGCACCATTTCGACCCAGCCACGGCGTTCCCTGCCCTTGCGATGGCAGCCGGACCTGCTGCTACTTGACTTCCTACGAAGCTCGGATGTCTGTGGATCACTCCTGACAGAAGGGGGTGTACCTTCCCGATATCGATCGATGGGTGCGTTGGCCGTCCTCCACCTGCACGTCAGGATGCTGCTGGACCATGCTGATGCCGTTGCGGTCGTCATCGGCGGATGCCGCGCCGTATGCCAGGTGAGCTCAGAGCGCTCGGGCTATACGCGGTCGGAGTGACGGGCCCTTCATCTCTTCGCGGTTGTCGCCTCCTGTGGTGGTGTGGCGGACAGCAGCGCCGTCGTGGCCCTGGCGTGCAGCGAATCCAGCGTCCTGAGCTGTTGTTCCGCCCTGTGCAGCAGTTGTTCCAGCCAGTCTGGGTTCAGGCGCGGATCGTCCGCCGAGGCTGAGAGCAGGGCGCGCCACAGCAACACCTTGCCCTGCACCCCCAAACGCATGGCTTCGAGCTCGATGAGCATGGTCAGGCCGGAGCGGCGCAGCAGCCGGCCGTTGGGTTTCACCCGCCCGATCTTCTCGCCCAGCCACGCGCCGTACACTTTGTAGTGGCGCACAGTTATATCGAGATCCTCCAGGAGTCGCAGAAATCGCTTCCGGTCGTGGGAGATCTCGGCTGCCAGGGCTTTCAACTCGCTGCCGAAGGCCGAATCCCGGTGTTCTCCGACCATACGTCGGGCGAGCTCGGTACCGGCTGTCGCGCCGGCCAGGTGATCGTTGAGATAGACCTCCAGGATTCTTTGCCGCCCTGGTTCGTAGCCGGATCCGCGTGCTGTCAGTTTCATGGATTTCCCTCCGGGCGCCGAGACCTTGACGGTCGCCGAGTGCCCCGCCTGGGTCAGGCCATCGCCACCGCCGTGCAGATCGGCAATCTGCATATGATCCGCAGCGTGCCCGGGCGGCCGGACGGCGGAGGGGTGACGTGCTGGGGCGGCCGTCGTAGAACGCTGCGGAGTGGTGCTGGACGCCTCCGGAATCACCTTCGCGGACTCAACTCCGCTGACTCTGCTACTCGCATCCACCGGGCCACGACCTGGACACACCGGCGCCGGTGCATACTCCAGCTCATCTGACCTAAGCAAGACGGTCGAGGGTGCCGTCTCGGGCTGACAATCCCGGGTACCTGTTCGGTGACGGATGCGGTGTGACACCGGAGTGAACCATGTCGACACCCACAACCAGCGGCCGGATGCTGCGTGAGCTGACGCAGGCGGCTCACCTGGCCACGTTCGACGAGTTGCCCTGCCTCATCGCCTCGCACGCGGTGCGCGCCGGTCTGCAGGACGTCGCCGTTTTCGCTGCGGACATACGGGAGACGGTGCTGCGCCAGATCACGGGTCGTGGCGACGACGCGGGCGACGGCGGTGAACAGTTCAACATCGGCGGCACGGTGCCCGGACGCGCCTATCAACGGGTCGCAGTCATCGCCGAGACCGCTCACGAGGACGAGCGGCGGCGTTGGTGGGTCCCGGTGACCGACGGTGTCGCGCGGGTCGGGGTACTGCGAGCGGACACGGTAGGCAGCAACCGTGAAGACCAAGACCTCCGCCAGGATCTTCGCGATCTGGCCTCGCTGGTTGCGTTGCTGCTGCTGAGCAAGCGGTCCTTCAGCGATTCCTTCGCCCGACTGGTACGTACGGAACCCATGGACGTGGCGGCGGAGCTGCAGTGGAACCTGATGCCGCCGTCCGCCTACGCCGGGCGCGATGTGGTACTTGGCGCCATGATCGAGCCCGCCTACGAGGTGGGCGGTGACGCCTTCGACTACGCCGTCAGCGGCAGCACCCTGCATCTGTCCGTCTTCGACGCCATGGGGCACGACACCAGAGCCGGGCTGACCGCGAGTCTGGCCGTGGCGGCCAGTCGCAACGCCCGGCGTCAGGGCGCCTCGCTCGTCGAGACCAGCCAGGCCGTCGAGGACCTGCTCACCGCCAACTTCGGAACCAGCAGGTATGTCACCGGCATCCTCGCCGAGTTCGACCTCGATGCGGGATGGCTGACCTGGATCAATCGCGGGCACCACTTGCCGCTCGTGGTCCGCGACGGCCGCTGGACCATCGAGCTCACCTGCCCGCCCGCCGCCCCCATGGGCACCGGGCTGAACCTGCCCGTCGCCGTGCGTCACCACCAACTCCAGCCCGGCGACCGGCTCCTCCTGTACACCGACGGCATCGTCGAGGCCCGGGACGCGGAGGGCCGTGAGTTCGGCCGGGACCGCTTCGTCGACTTCATCGTCCGCCACCACTCCGGCCACCAGAGACTCCACGAGACCCTGCGCCGGCTTATGCACGCGGTCGTCGAACACCACGCGGGCCGCCTCGACGACGACGCGACCGTTCTCCTGGCAGAGTGGCGCGGGGGCCACCAGGGGAGGCTGACCACGTGAGAGAAGAAGAATGGGGCGCAGAAGACGACCACGACCTCAACAGGCCGGGCTCAGAGGGAAGAAGAGCCCGCCGTGATGGCGTAGGCCAGGAATGGGACCGTCGTCCCCGCCTCGCCCCGCCTGATGCCAGGACGCAGTGAAGCCGTCGGGACGGACGTCGAGCGTTGCCACGTCGACGCGACGTGCTCGACGCCCTATGCCTCGACGGCGAAGGTTCCTCCTCCAACATCAACCCAGCACTGGGCGGGCAGATATGCCTCAGTGCTTGAAAACGTCCTTCGTCTTCTCCTTGGCCTGACGGGCCGCACCCTTCGATTTCTTGGCCTGCCCTTCGGCCGTCATCCGTTCGTTGCCCACGGTCCGACCAACCGTCTCCTTGGCCTTTCCCGCGGCCTCTTCCATCTTGCCCTTGGCCTTTTGCTCTTTGGCCATTGTCGTTCACTCTCCTCGCCCCGTGGGAAATCGTGTACCTATCTCGAGTACCCCCTGTCGGGCAGTAAAACGGGATGGCGGTCGGTCTGCGATGAAACCGAGTCCGCGGTCATGACCGCATCCGCCGGGGTGCAGTCGTCAGTCGGCACGAGCAGGTGGGAGAAGTGTTCCGAGCGGGCCGAGGTCCAGGTTGAGGTCCTCCATGGTCAGGCCGTAGTCGGCACACAGGTCGGACATGCGGTCGTGGAGGATCATGAGGGTGGAGCCCAGCCGCTCTTCCTGCTCCTCGGTGAGGTCTCCCTGGTCGACGCGGTGCAGTGCCTGGCGCTCCATGAGCTGGCGCAGCAGTTCGACGAGTGTGAGGACAAGCCTGACGAGGTCGCGTTCGACGGTGTCGGGGTCGGTGCTGATGCGGCGGGCGGGGTGCGGCGGCCCGTGCTCCAGGGTGTCGTCCGGTACGGCGGGCAGCAGCCGGAAGGCTCGGGCGGCCGCGTCGGCGACCTCGGCCCGGCGGTCCGGTGGATCGGGATGCCTGTCGGCGGCCGCGCCCGTCATGGCGCCTCCTCTGGGCGTGCCGGTGTCGTCCACGGTGACGGATTCTGGGCGCTCACGGAGACGATCAGGGCCCGCAGCGAGATACGGACCAGGTCGATGTCGGCGATCGACAGGACCAGATCCCCTGTGACGACGACGCCACCACTGAGCAGGCGGTCGAGGAGGTCGATGAGGGCCACCTGGCGCTGCACCGGCGGCTCGGCCCCGGGCAGCCGCTCCACGGCGTTCATGTCGCCCGGTCCGTTGCCGGGGTCTGCGCACCGGGCGGGGCGGCGAAGGAGTACGGCGCCCAAGGCCCGGTGACGTCGATTCGTACGCCGGGCAGGTCCTGGACGGCGTCGAGGACCCGCGTACGGAAGTCCGCTGCCGCCTCGCGCGAGAGAAGGTAGGCGTCGTTGACGACGTTCTCTCCGGCGCCTGCGGCGAGTTCCCCCTGCTGGACCCGGTGCCGGGCGTGGCCGGCCGCCATGGCGCGGCCGATCGCCTCGACGCGCTCGGCGGCCTGTCGGGCGGCCCGGTAGGACTCGTCGCGCGAGTGCCGCTGAGAGCGGCGGGCGCGCAGATAGGCCCGGCCCGGACTGAGCCCGTCAGCCGCACCGGCCGCCACCGACGCATCGGTGACCTGTGTGTCCGGCTGCGGCTCGACGTAGATCTTCACGCCCCATTCGAGGTGTCCCGCCAGTCGCCGCAGGGCATGCGAGAACGCGTCCGCCTCCTCGCGCAGCATCGCCTCCACCCGCCCGTCGTCCAGGTACACCGTGGCGAGGCGTAGCGGCAGCACGGTGGTGCGCGCGGCCAGGGCCTCGATCACGGTGTGATGGGCGCGGGCAACGGTCTCGAGCCAGTCCAGGTCCTCCAGATGGCGTCGCAGGGCACTTTCCTGAAAGTCCTGGGCGGGCACCGAACTGACGGCAACCGCCAGTGCGTCCCCGGAGCCTTCCGGCACCAGGCGAACGGGCGCCCCGGCCACGCCTTCCACACCGTCCAGGGCCGTGCCGAGGCCCTCGGCAGCGCGCAGCACGGCGTAGGCATAGGCGACCCTTTCAGTCATCGGCCGCCCCGTTCCCGTGTCGAGTGGCGGGGGGCCGCGGCGGGCGGCGCCGTCCGCCGGCCGACCCCTCGTCGGGCGGCAGTGCCCGCTCGCCTCTCAGGGCCTCGATCTCCGCGTGCAGCCGTCTGTTCTCCTCGGCCAGCGCACGCTCACCGGCGTGGGAGGAAAGCGACGGATCATGTTCCCACCAGTCGATTCCCATTTCCCTGGCTTTGTCGACGGAGGCGACGATCAGCCGGAGTTTGACGGTGAGCAACTCGATGTCGAGGAGATTGATCCGGATGTCCCCCGCGATGACGATGCCCTTGTCCAGGACGCGCTCGAGGATGTCGGCCAGGTTCGCCGAGGAGCCCTGTTGTCCGTAGCCGTACGGGGCCGTTGCCCGGGAGGGGTACGCGCTCAGCCGGTCGACCGGGGATTCCGACACCGCAAGCACCTCGATTCCAGATCAGGAAGTGGGGTCGCCCCGCCGGTAGGCCGCGATCTCCTCCAGACGGTCGAGGAGCCGGTCCTCGCGCTCGTCGAAGCTCTCCTGGTCGATGCGGCCCTCCAGCAGCGCGCTCTCCAGCGCGGCCAGTTCGCGCTCGACGGGCTCGGGGTCGTAGTACTCCCGTTCGGCGGCCTCGACCACCCGGTCGACTACCCAGCCCACGCCCCGGACAGGCGCCAGCGGAAAGGTGAGGAGTTGAGTCAGCAAGCCCATGAGCCGCGCCTCTCACACGAAACTGTACGGGGGCAGAGGTCCGCGCAGCCGGAACTCGCATTCCTCGCCCAGTTGGTTGGCCAGGCTGATCCCCGTGGCCAGGAACATCTCCTCCTTGTCCGCCGGGACCAGGAAGGAGACGCTGAGGAAGTCACGGCCGCCGGGGGGCGAGGGGCTCTCGTCGCACACGTACGGGCGCAGAGCCTCGACGATGCCCTGGGCGAGAGCCTGCTGTCGCACCTCGGCTTCCTGCGCGACCAGTTCGCCGAGCGCGAGTGACATCTGCGGAGTGCCGGAACCGCCTCGGATGGCGGTGTTGAGTTCGCGGGCCTCGTCGGACTCCAGCAGGATCCGGCGCAGCAGCGCCCCCTCTTCCCAGGAGACCTTCAGGTTGTACTCGGTGGCGCCTTCCAGGTCCCGCAACCGTTCCTGGTATTCGTCCGCCCTCTCCTCAAGGGCCGCGCGCACGCTTTCGTCACTCTCGGCCGTCATGCCGAACCGCAGCGGCAGCGCGGTGCCGTCGGCCATCAGCCGATCTTGGACTTCCTGGTGAGCCAGCACGTCACGCCGCCTGGGACGCAGCCCCTCGGGCGCGTCACTGATGACCGCACACAGCGCTCCCGCGCTCACCGTGCGCAGCGGGCCGGGCGGCTCGCCGACACCGTGGACGTCGTCCAGCCTCATCGGGTGATCCTTCGAGGTGATGGAGTACACGTAGACGGCCATGGTCACTCCCTCTGCCGCCGGGAAGCCGTTCTGGCCTGTCGACCACGCCGCTGCCGGGGCTCCTCCTCGTATTCGGGTTCCTCCTGATCGCCTTCGCCGTCCTCGTACTCGTCGTACGCCTCCTCGTCCGCGTCGTCCTCTTCACCATCGCCACCGGTCAGGGTGTCCTTGACGGCCTCGACGGCGCCGGTCAGGGCGCCCCTGGACTTGCCTTCGGCCCCGCCTTCGGTGATCTCGCCGACGAGGTCGGTGAGCTGGGCGGGCTTTTTGCTGCCTGTTTCGAGGTCGAGGCGGTTGCATGCCTCGGCGAAGCGGAGATAGGTGTCCACGCTGGCCACGACGACGCGGGCGTCGATCTTGAGTATTTCGATGCCGACGAGCGACACACGGACGAAGGCGTCGATGACAAGGCCGCGGTCGAGAACCAGATCCAGGACGTCGTACAGACTGCTCGTACTCCCGCGCGAGATGCTGCTTCCGCCTTGTGGCACCACAGTCATGACGCCTCCCTTCACCACACCCTTGTGCGTATCAGCCGCGCCGGTCGATCTGGCCGCGCGTGTAACGGCGGGTCCGTTCGTACGCCAGCAGTTCACCTCTCGCACTCAGCGTCACGTGATAGGTGCCGAGCACGCTGGTGGTCTCGGGGACTCGCTCCAGTTCGAGTACCTCGACATCCGCTTCCCACCCCTCCTCGGTCGGTCTGATTGCCGAGACCGACTCGGGGGTGCGTCCGAGGAGTTCCTCCAGTTGCCCCGCGGCGGAGCGCATGGCCCAGGCCGCCGAGTGTTCGGCGGGTTTCCGGGTACTGCCACTTCGGGCGCGGCGTGCGGTGTCGTCACTGCGGGAGGGGCGCCTGCCACTCCCCGTGCCGTTCTTGTCTGACGCGGGCATGTTCCCAACTCCGTCGCTGGAGCGGCGCCCCCCTGTCACTCAAATGTACTATTTCACCATATACATCTTGAAAATGTCCCGCGACGGGCCGATGGCGGCGCGCGCCGCCGTGCGGCCCGTGCCGTGGCTCGCCGGAGGGAATGATCGATGAACGATTCGACGAAGATCGCTCTCGCTGCCGCAGTCGCCGGTGGCTACGTCCTCGGCCGGACGAAGAAGGGAAGACTCGCCTTCGGACTGGCCACCTACCTCGCGGGCCGCCGTTTCGGCCTTGAACCCCAGCAACTGCTCACCGAGGGGCTACGCAAGCTCCAGGAGATTCCACAGGTCGCGGACCTCAACGAGCAGGTGCGGGGCGAATTCAAGGACGCCGGCCGGAAGGCCCTCGTCGCGGCGGCCGACCGCAAACTCGCTGACCTCGCGGGCATCCTGCACGAGCGGACCGCACGTGTCGGAAGCGAGAAGGAAGAGGAAGGCGACGAAGAGGAGTACGAGCCCGAGGAGGAAGAAGAGTACGAGGGCGAGGAAGCGCAGGGCGAAGAGGAAGAGGAACCGGAGGAGGAAGAACCGGAGGAGGAAGGGTCGGAGGAGGAAGAGCCGGAGGAGGAAGAGGAAGAAGAGGAGCCCAGGGCCAAAAGGCTCGCGTCCAGGCGCCGGCGGCCCGGTCACCGGGCGGAAGACGCCGCAGAAGAGCCGCCCCGCCGCCGTACGGCCAAGCGCCCGTCCGCGCGGCCCACGCCTCGCAAGGCGTCGGCACGCAAGACCACTGCCAAGAAGGCGCAGCCGGCGAAGAAGGCAGCCGCAAAGAGGCCGGCTCCTGCCAGGAAGACCGCGGCGAAGAAGACCGCCGCACCAGCCAGGAAGACCGCGGCGAAGAAAGCCGCCCCCAGGAAGACTGCCCCGAAGAAGACGACGGCCAAAAGGGCGTCCGCGCGGCGGAGGTAAGCCATGGTCAGGACGGCACAGCGAACCGGGCGGGACGAACACCCAGGCCTCGACCGGTTGCGCGAGGAACTCGTCGACTACCTCGGTGCACAGGTGGAGCATTTCGCGGACGTGGCGGGCGGCAAAGTAGAAGACCTCACCGACGGGTTGCTGGACGTGGCCGAGAACGGCGGCGTTCTACCGAAGGTCGGCGCCCGCGTCCTCCAGGGGGATTCTCCTCTCAAGGCCCTGATCGGCGAGCAGGCGAAGAGCATCAAGGACAGCGCGGCCGAGAAGTTCTCGAGCCTGTTCGGCGGAGGCAAGGGCCGCAAGTCCGGCACCCCCAAGACCACGACCATCATCGAGCACCTGGATGTTGGTGTTCCCATCCGCGTCGCCTACGACCACTGGACCCAGTTCGAGAAGTTCAGCTCCTTCACCAAAGGCGTGCGCAGCGTGTCGCAGGGCGACGAGACCAGTAGCGACTGGAAGGTGAAGGTGGGTCCGTCCACACGTTCTTGGAAGGCCACCGTCCAGGAACAGATCCCGGACGAGCGGATCGTGTGGACTTCGGACGGCGCCAAAGGCAGCACCAAGGGATGCGTCAGTTTCCATGAACTGACACCCACGCTCACGCACATCGTGCTCGTCGTCGAGTACTACCCTTCGGGCTTCTTCGAGAAGACCGGCAATCTCTGGCGTGCCCAGGGACGCCGGCTGCGGCTCGACGCCAAGCACTTCCAGCGCTACGTCTCCCTCTCCGACGAGGCTGCCGACGGCTGGCGCGGGGAAATCCGCGAGGGCGAGGTGGTGCGCACTCACGAGGAGGCGCTGGAGGAGGAAGAGGCGGAGTACGAGGACGAGGAGCCCGAGGAGGAATTCAACGAAGAAGAGGAAGAGACGTCGGAGGACGAGTATCCCGAAGCGGAAGACGAGTACGAAGATGAGGAGGACGAGGAGAACGAGGAGGAGAACGAGGAGGCGTGAAACCCACGGGAAAGTGCGCGCTGGCGGCACTCGGGGTGCTGATCCTGCGCGGATGGCCGATGGACGGTGTGCGAGGTTTCCAGACGCGCCCGGGGGTTTCACGCAAGTGCGCCTCTGCAGTGCAGACGGCCAGTTACCCGACAACGGCGAACGCGAGGCGGAGGTGCGGCAGAGCTTCAAGGCGGCCTTCGCGCCGCCGGAGGGAGTCGCACCGGCCGTCGTACCGGTGACACCGCCGAGAATCGGAGGTAGCAGCCATTATCCGGCGGTCCGGGCCTGCGTCGCATGGTCCGCGGGCCGTCGTGGTGACCGGAGCCAGCGGGGGCGTGGGCCGCGCCACCGCCCGGGCGTTCGCCGCACAGGGCGACCACGCGGCACTCGTGGCACCGCGGCAGCAGGGTATCGGTCACCATGGTCCAGCTGCCGGCCCTCAACACCCCGTAGTTCGACTCGTCGTTGGCCCGAATGCCACGCCGGCCGCAGCCCGTTCCACCGATCTACCAGCCAGAACTGGCCGCCCGCGCGATCGTGCACGCCGTCGGTCACCCGCGCTGGCGTGAGTGCCGGATCGGCGCGAGCACTGTGGGCACACTGCTCGCCAACGCCGTGGCGCCCGGCCTCTTCGACCGTTGCCTGGCCCGGACCGGTTACGACTCCCAGATGACCGACGAGCCGAAGCCGCCAGGTGCCCGCAGCAACCTCTGGCAACCGTTGGACGGCATCGACGGAAGGGACTTCGGCGCACACGGCCGCTTCGCCGAACAGGCGGCATCGCGTGCTCCGCAGGCATGGACCTCACGCCATCACGACGCACTCGCCGTCGCCGGAGCCACGGTGGCCGTGCCGCCATGGCGGCACGGCACCGCCTGCTGCGGCGCTAGACGACGTCCTGCCGGTTACTGGTGACGTCCGACCGAAGGCGGGGGAGAACGGGAAAGCCGCCGTATACCTACGGCCTTTCCGCCATGCCGTACCGCGTGGCCGGGAACGCGGGTGCCCGAGAAGCGGCAACCGGCAGCCGGCGGTCAAGAGGCGTCTTTGGCCGGGGACTCGGGCTCGTCTTCATCCTTGGCCTTGTTCCGGACGTCTCGCGGTGTGGGCGCGGTGATGTTCCGCTGCTCCGCGGACCGCTCCCGCGTCTCGTCGTCGACCGGGGGCGGGTTGTTGTCACCGGGGGTCTTCATGAGGTTCTCCTCTCTTGGTTCGTGTCGCAGCCTGTGCCGTCCAACGCGGGCACAGCTGAAGGGTCCTTATGCCTTGTGCTGCATGGCGCGGCGCGCCGGATTGCCCTGCTCCGCCGCCTTGGGGTCCTTCTCGTCGGACTGCGCTCGCACGCCGTCGGCTATGCGCTTGCCGATGGTTTCGTCGATGTTCGACCAGTACGCGAAGGCGCGTTCGAGGACGGGCTCACTCACACCGTTGATGAGGTGCCCCACGACGTTGTCGACCAGGCGGTCGCGGGCCGCGTCGTCCATGACTTCGCGTACCAGGGCGCCTGGCTGCCCCCAGTCGTCGTCCTCCGGGTGGGACACATATGCGGCACGGGTGATCTCGCCGTCCGCTTCCCAGCTGGGCGGGGTTCCGTAATGGGCTGTGTCGGCGGCCGGACCGTCCTTGGAGTTCGGGGCGTAGACGGGGTCGGTCGTCTTGCGGTAGGCCATCGCGCCGTCTTTGGAGTAGGTGTGGACGTCGACGACGGGCGCGTTGACGGGAAGCTGCTGGTAGTTGACACCGATGCGGTGGCGATGCGCGTCCGCGTACGAGAACAGCCGGGCCAGGAGCATTCGGTCCGGACTCGGCCCGATGCCGGGGACGAGGTTGTTCGGCTGGAAGGCCGCCTGTTCGATCTCGGCGTGGTGGTCGGTCGGGTTGCGGTCGAGCGTCATGCGGCCGACCGGGATGAGCGGGTAGTCGCGGTGCGGCCACACCTTGGTGAGGTCGAAGGGGTTGAACCGGTAGTTCGCGGCGTCCTCGTACGGCATGACCTGCACATGGAGGGTCCAGCTGGGGCAGTCCCCGTCACGGATGTGCTCGAAGAGGTCACGCGTGTGGTAGTCCGTGTCGACGGCGGCCATCTGATCGGCCTCGTGCTGGGTGAAGAACTCGATGCCCTGGTCCGTCTTGAAGTGGTACTTCACCCAGAACCGCTCACCGTCGGCGTTGATCCACATGTACGTGTGTGACGAGTACCCGTTCATATGACGCCACGTCCGCGGAATTCCGCGGTCCCCCATCAGCCAGGTGACCTGGTGGGCGGATTCCGGGGAGAGCGTCCAGAAGTCCCATTGCATGTCGTGGTCGCGCAGGTTGTTGTCCGCGCGGCGCTTCTGGGACCGGATGAAGTGCTGGAACTTCATCGGATCCTTCATGAAGAAGACCGGCGTATTGTTGCCGACCATGTCGTAGTTGCCTTCACTGGTGTAGAACTTCACCGCGAAACCACGCGGGTCACGCCAGGTGTCGGGGCTGCCCCGTTCTCCCGCCACGGTCGAGAACCGGATGACCAGGTCGGTGCGCGTGCCCGGCTGAAACACGGCCGCCTTGGTGTAGCCGCTCACGTCGTGGGTCACTTCGAAGCAGCCAAAAGCACCGCTCCCTTTCGCATGCGGCTGGCGCTCGGGAATTCGCTCCCGGTTGAACTGCGCCATCTGTTCGATCAGGTAGGCGTCCTGCAGGAGAATCGGTCCCCCAGGTCCAACGGTCAGTGAGTGTTCGTCGCTCTCCACCGGAGCACCTGAGTCGGTCGTGGTGGCGGTGTGGATCTCCGTCATGCCACTCCTCCTCTTGTCGGACTTCGCAGTCGGCTCCTTCCGGACCCACAAGGCGCGTGACCCCGAGCAGCCGAATCAAACGTCCTCTGGGCAACGGATCCGCTGGAGGCAATGCCGCCCTCGCACAACCTGACGGCGTCAGGGCACGAGGCGGCCCTCCAGATCCGATCACGCCGTCTCAGGCCGCGTTGCCGACCGGTCCCCTTGCCGGTTCCGTGGTTCACCGCGACGGACAGCCACACCATCCGGTTCCGTCAGCTCGAATCTGCTGAGCCCAGGGTCGGCCGGCGACGGCGGGTCCTCGCTGGGGCCCGGCGCTTCGGTGATGTCCAGGAACACGTGCTCGACCTGCGGCCACTTGTCGGCGATACGCCGCTTGAGACGGACGCACGCCAGCTCGACCTCCTCGCTGTCGATCCCCGGCGTCAGGTCGACGCGGGCGGCGACCAGCACCGAGTCCAGTCCCAGTCGCATCGTCAGCAGCGCGGCAACCTTGTCGATCTCGTCCTGGGAGGAGAGGAAGTCACCGATCCGGTCACTCAGGTCGGCGTCGACCGCCTCACCGATCAGCCGGTCGCGCGCCTCCCGTGCCAGCCGATAGGCCACGCACACCAGCAGGAGTCCGATCGCCATGGAAGCGACCGCTCCCAGGCCACCTGCCCGGTCGCCAGGTGCAGCACGAGGCCCGCCGCCGCGAGGAGCACGCCGGTCACCGCTGTCGCGTCCTCTGCGATCACCGTGCGCAGGGCCGGATCGGTCGCGCCTTCGCGGTGTCGGCGCGCCTGGTAGCAGGCGCGGACCAGGGACGCGCCCTCGGCCAGCAGCGCCACCCCGAGCACCGCAAGCCCGGTCAGGTAGCCCCGCAGCGACTCCTGCTGGTCCGTTCGCAGGGCCTGCACGCCCTGGTACACCGAGAAACACCCGCCCATGACGAAGATCCCCACCGCGGCCAGAAGCGCCCAGAAGTAGCGCTCCTTGCCGTACCCGAACGGATGGCGTTCGTCGGTGGGGCGCTTGCTGCGGCGGACCGCGATGAGCAGGAACACCTCGTTCAGGCTGTCCGCGACCGAGTGCGCCGCCTCCGAGAGCAGGGCGGGTGACCCGGCGTAGAGCCCGGCGAACGTCTTGGCGGCGGCGATCAGGAGGTTGGCTCCGAGGGCGACGAGGACGGTGACCCGAGTGCGTACGTCCCGGGCGTTCCTGCTCCGATCGCGCTGTCCGTCAGTGCCCGTCATCAGCGCAGTCCTCCGACCTGTCGAGTCGGCGTCCATCCGCGTCGGTCACCGGTTACCCCGATGGGTTCCGTTCATACGGCCGGCGGAGCACCTCCGGGCCGCCGCCGGACGAACTCTCCGAGGAGGACGAGGACGCGTAGCGAGGACTCAGAGGCAGCCAGGAACCCAGAGGGGACAGGAACCGGCCCTGAACGCCTCACCGGGAGGACGTATCGGCCGCTCTCGTCGGACGGGCCGCTGTGAAGAGGCGTGCTCCATCGTGGTGACGCTCGGGTGGGCGTGACCTTCTTCCTCGGCGTGCACGGGGCATGGCAGGCGCTGTGCACGGTACACGTGGGTGGTCGGTGACGATTCGCGCTGAGGAGGGGTGATGCGGCAGTCGTGGCGTGCGGCCTCGGGTGAAGTGGTGGTGTGGTGGGTGGTGCTGGTCGTCGCCGATTTGATGTTCATCAGTTCGGTCTCGGTGCTCGAACTCGCCGTGGCCGCCGGAGGCGCGCTGATCGCCGCGGTCGCCGCACGGGCCGTGCACACGGCCTCGGGAGCCGGGCTCGGCGGCACCGCCCGGTGGGGCGCGGCACTGCTCGCGTGGCCGGGCGCGGTGCTCGCCGACATGGCGGGGCTGTACGCGGTGACCGTACATGTCCTGCGCGGCCGCCCGGTCGACGGGCGCCTGCAGAGGCTCACACTGAAGTCCGGTACGGGTGCTGCGTGGGCCTGCGGGCTCCTGTCCTCCACGCCCGGCGCGTACGTCGTCGACGTCCCAGGAACGAAGTCGAGGGGCGAGGCGGGACAAACGGTCGTCGCCCACTTCCTCACCGCCGACCGCACACGGCTGGAACGCCTGCTCACCGAGGGAGGCCGGCAGTGAACGCGTGGCTGATGGCCGCCGCGGTCCTGTCGACCGTGGGCATGCCGCTGTGCGTGTGGGCGGTGGCCCGGGGTTCGGCGCACGAGCGGCTTGCGGGACTCAACCTGGCGACCGCCTTCGTCGTGGTGCTCTTCCTGCTCACAGCGCAGGGCGTCGCCCGCAGTTCCTACGCCGACCTCGCCCTCGTCCTCGCCGTGCTCGGGCCCGCCGGAACCCTGGTCTTCGCCCGCTTCCTCGGCGGAGGGTCCACCGACGCCGTCGACACCACGTGGCGCGGGGAGGAATGACGTGACCGTTCGTCATGGGTGTGCGGTCGCGCTGCTCGCCTTGGGCACCGGTCTGCTGCTGCTGTGCGCCGTCTGGCTGGTGGCGCTTCCGCGGCCGTACCAGCGCCTGCACGCCCTCTCTCCCGCCACCTCTGTCGGAGGGCCGCTCGTCGCGCTCGCCCTGGCCGTCGAGACGGGCGCCGGCCGTGCCGCCGTCAAGCTGCTGCTGATCGGCGCGATCGTGGCCGCCGGCGGGGCGGTCACCACCATGGCCATCGGCAGGACGACCGCGGAGCGGGACCGGCTGGTGCGAAGGGACTCCCCGCAGTGAGGGCCGCCGGCGTCGAGGAATATCTGATCGCCGTGGCGTTGGTGCTGGTCACGGTGACCGCGACCCTGGCGGCGCTCACCCACGACCCGGTGCGCCAGGCCGTGGTGCTGGCCCTGCTCGGCCTGTGTCTCGCGCTGCTCTTCACGTTCCTCCAGGCACCGGACGTGGCGCTGTCCCAGCTGGCGGTGGGCACGGTGGTCACCCCGCTGCTGATTCTGCTGGCGGTACGCAAGGTGCGCCGCGTCTCGGGAGAGCGCGGGGGCGGGAACGGGCGTGCGCAGGGACGGCGCCGATGAGCCGCACCATGCGTGTCTGGGTCTTCTGGTCGGCGGCCGTGGTCTTCGCGGTGGCGTTCACGGCCGCCTGCACGGGGCTGCCGCGCTTCGGGACCGAGGTGCATCCCTATGCCACGCGCACGGTGGCGGCATCGCTGCGTCAGCGCACCGCCAACGTGGTCACGTCCGTCAACTTCGACCAGCGGGCCCTGGACACCCTCGGCGAGGAGTCGATCCTGTTCGCGTCGGTGCTGGGAGCCATCGTGCTGCTGCGCCACGCACGCGATGAGCGGGTCGGGCGGCCGAGAGCGGGACGGGTCCTTCCCACCACGCGTCTGATGGGCGTGGTGCTGCTGCCGCTCACTGTGCTCACCGGCGTCTACATCGTCGCGCACGGCCAGTTGTCGCCGGGCGGCGGCTTCCAGGGCGGTGTCATTCTCGCCACCGGGCTGCATCTGGCGTACGTCGCCGCGGACTACCGCGTCCTGAAGAGGATCCGGCCGCTCGCCGTGCTGGACACCGCCGATGCGCTGGGCGCGGGCGCCTTCGTGCTCCTCGGGTTCGCCGGGCTGATCGCCGGGGGCGCCTACCTCCAGAACGTGCTGCCGCTCGGCACCTTCGGACAGCTCTCCTCCGGCGGCCTGGTGCCCCTCCTCAACGCGGCGGTCGGTGTGGAGGTCGGCTCCGGCATCGTCGTCCTGCTGGCCTCCTTCCTCGACCAGGCGGTCGAGGTCAGATCACCGGGCGACTCGGACCCAGGAGGCGGCACATGAGGCACATGACGGTCCTGCCTTTTCTCGCGGCAGGCTGGATCTTCCTCGCCGGGGTGTACGGGATGGTCACCAGCCGCAACGCCATCCATGCCATCGGCTGTCTCGCCGTCGCGCAGTCGTCGACGTACGTGCTGCTGCTCACCGTCGGATACCGGCGCGCAGCGACCGCGCCGTACTTCACCGACACTCCGCCGCGCACCCGCGTCGTCGACCCGGTCGTGCAGGCCCTCGCCCTCACCGACGTCGTGGTGGGCGCGACCGTCACGGCACTGCTGCTGGCGCTGGCCATGCAGGTGCGCAAACGGCACGGCACGCTCGACCCGGACGCCCTGACGGGGCTCAAGGGCTAGCGGGCGGGGTGGTGCCTACCGCGGATCTGCTGCCGCTCGCCGTCGCCGTCCCGCTGCTGGGCGCCGTCGTGCTCGTCGTCGGCGGACGATGGCTGCCTCGACTCGCCATCGACTCGCTGGCCACCGCATGGGCCACGCTGGAGGTCGTAGGACTCGCCGTGCTGTGGGCGCGCACCGGCGACGGCCACAGCGTCTCCTGGATCGGCGGCTGGCGGCCGGTCCATGGCGAGAGCGTCGGCATCGTGCTGTCCGGGGACCGCGTCGGTATCGGTTTGGCGCTACTGACGAGTGCGCTCGTCCTCGCGGTCGTCGTCTACTCCTGGCGCTACTTCGACGAGCCTCCCGCGCGGCACGTCGGGGTGTTCCCCGCCCTCATCCTGCTGTTCGAGGCGGGCATGTGCGGCTTCGCGTTGACCGGCGACCTGTTCGACGCCTTCGTCTTCTTCGAGCTCATGGGGGCTGTCGCCTACGCGCTCACCGGCTACCGCATCGAGGACCCACGTCCGGTGCAGGGCGCGCTGATCTTCGGTGTCGTCAACTCTCTCGGCGCGTACTGCTCGTTGCTCGGCATCGGGCTGCTCTACGCCCGTACCGGTGAACTCGGCTTCGCGCAGATCGGGCTGAAGCTGGCCGGGCACCGTGGCGACGCCCTCCTGGTGGTCGCCTTCGTGCTCGTGACCACCGGACTGCTGATCAAGGCGGCCGTGGTGCCCTTCCACTTCTGGCTGCCCGACGCCCACTCCGTCGCACCGACCCCCGTGTGCATGCTGCTGTCGGGCGTCATGGTCGAGCTCGGCGTCTACGGCGCCGTCCGCGTGTACTGGACGGTGTTCTCCGGCCCGCACGGCATCGCACAGCCGCACCTGCGGGCCGTGTTCGTCACCGCAGGCGTGGTAACCGCACTGGTCGGCGCGGTGATGTGCTGGCAGCAGCGACACCTCAAGCGCATGCTGGCCTTCTCGACCGTCGGCCACGTCGGACTCTTCCTCATCGGCATGGCGCTGCTCACCCCTGCCGGAACCGCCGGGGTGGCTCTCTACGTCGCCGCCCACGCCGGGGTGAAGGCCGCTCTGTTCGCCACCACGGGCGTCCTGCTCGACCGGCACGGCTCCGTCGACGAACACGGACTGCACGGGCGTGGCCGTGACCTGCCGCTCGCCGGTGCGATGTTCGCCGTCGGCGGACTCGCGCTCGCCGGTTTGCCTCCGTTCGGCACCGCCCTGGGCAAGGCCGTCATCGAACACGCCGGGGAGGGCCGGTTTCCCTGGCTGCCCGTAGTGTTCGTCCTCGTCTCGGCCCTCACCGGCGGGGCCGTACTCCGCGCGTTCGCCCGGATCTTCACCGGCGCCGGGCCCCGGCCGCGGGAGCGGTACGCCGGCCCGGAGACCACCGGCAGCGGAGAGGAACCCGAGATCCGCGATCCGCAGCGCCGTATCCCGGTCCCCATGCTGGCCGTGCCGGCCGTCCTCCTGTGCGCCTCGCTCGCCGTCGGACTGCTGCCCGGGGTGGGCGGGGCACTCGCCCTCGCCGCCCGGCAGTTCACCGACCGCACCGCCTATACCGCCGCGGTCTACGGTCACACCGCCACGCCCTCTTCCCCCGTGCCGGACACGGCCTGGTCCGCCGAGGGCGTACTGCTCGCGCTCGCCTCGACCGCTCTGGCCGCCCTGTTCGCGGCAGCTGCCGTCTGGGGGACGAAGTGGCGGGGCACGGCACGAGTCCGACCGGTGGGCAGTGCGGCGGGGCGCGGCGTGGTCGTGGCAGTGGGGCGTGGTGCGGTCGTAGTGCTGCGCCGACTGCACTCGGGTCACCTCGGCGACTACGTCGCCTGGCTGGCCGTCGGCGTGGCGGTGTTCCTCGTCGTCATGGCCGTGTAGGGGGACAGGCGGGCCCGCCCTGGGCGAGGACGGCCGTCCGTCGTGTGTCGGACCCTGTGTAAAACGCCGTATCGCAGGTACCCGAACAGACAGAAAGACTTCATGGGGAGATGAATCAGATGCTGTTCCTCGGACTGCTCCTCCTCGCGGGCTCGGCGGCCTTCACGGCCCTGGTGATCGCTGACAACCTGTCCGGGGGGCCGGAGTACGGCGTGTCGGTCCTCGGACACCACATCGCCACGCTCGGCCCGCTCGCTCTCTTCTGCTCCGGCCTCGCACTGGCCCTGATCTTCTGCCTGGGCCTGGCCATGATGACGGGTGGAGCGGCACACCACCACAGGAGCCCGCGTCCACGCAGGACACACGGCCGCACCACGGTCGGCCCGACGATGGGACCCGGCACCCGGGCCTGACACGCTGACGCCCCGACGCCACCTCGCTGACGCCCGCCACCGCTTCCTGCCGCAGCGCGCGGGCGTCACCGAGCCCGACAGATCCGGCCCCGCGCGGGAGGACAGAGACGCAGATGCTGATGCCCGACCCCAGAACCGTCTTCGTGGCGCTGCGCGCCTACCGGCTTGCACCGGCCTCCTGCGGGATCCGGCGAACCCGCTCCGGCGCCGTCACCTCGACGACACGGCGTACACGCTCTGCGTGCTCATGGGACGACGCGACCGAAGGACGCACGACGGGCACACCTTTGGCGCACACACCCGGTTCGACGGGATCGCGAAAGCCCATGCCGTACGAGCCTGGGCCTCGCGCCACCACGACGCGCTCACTCTGACCGCGTTCGCGGCGACCGCAGGCGCGGTGACCGACGGGGCCACGAATCGCGTCGCGAGCCTGCAAGCCGGGAGCCCGTGCGAGTCCGTCCACAGTGGGTGACGGGCGGGGCCGGCATGAGCTGCGCAGCAAGGGGCACTCGGCAGATATGGAAGGCGCGCCCGTGATGGTGCAGCCACCGGGCCCTGACGGTGGCAGGCGAATCACGATCCGTGGGAAGTACGTCGGCACTGCGTATCACCTGCTCGATGTCGTCGAGCTTCTCCGGCGGTCGGGCCTGCCCGAGGTGAATACGACGGTCGACGACCCGGACCTGATCGAGTGGCGCGGCGGTGGGCCGACGGCTTGGACGCGGGCCGAGTGACCTGGCGCGCGGGAACATCGTTCTGGCTGCGAAGGGTCACACGTGGCGCCGACTCGCCTCTCGCGAGCATCTCCTGACGTACGCCGACGGAGGGCCAACGTCCGCCCACGACGTGCTCATTGAGGTTCTCCCCGGAGCCCGCACCAAGTCTGGACCGGTCGCCGGTGTGTGCCACTTGCCGGCTCATGCCGTGAGGCTGGTGCGGCAGGGCATCCGATACGAA
Organism: Streptomyces sp. NPDC002520; assembly: GCF_053595235.1. Taxonomy (NCBI): domain Bacteria; kingdom Bacillati; phylum Actinomycetota; class Actinomycetes; order Kitasatosporales; family Streptomycetaceae; genus Streptomyces; species Streptomyces sp. NPDC002520. The sequence continues at coordinate 182,864 of NZ_JBSFXG010000010.1, forward strand.
TCACCACCTTCCCCGATTGTCCGGGCCGGGCCCTCACCGGCGAAGCCTTCGATGCACTACGCCTGCTTGGAGCGGAGGGTGCCGGCGTGGCGGAGGGGGTTGCGGCAGGCGAGGACGGCGGGGTGTCGGCAGGCGCGCCCCGACGGCCCCGGGCGCCTCCCGCCGAAATTCTCTCCACACCTTGGAATGTTCGAAGCGAAAAGGGTACTCGCAAGATATCGATCAGTCGGAAAGGAGGGCGGTCCGATGTCTACCGGTACGCTCCTGGCGATCGTCATTCCCATCGCGGTGGTCGTCGTCCTGATCGCCGCGGCCCTGATTCTCTTCCAGCGGCGCAGGGCTCTGCGCGAGCGGTTCGGCCCGGAGTACGAACGCACGGTCGACGACGCGGACAGCCGACTCGCCGCCGAGCGCGAGCTCAGCACGCGCGAGAAACGCCATGACAAGCTCGACATCAAACCGCTGCCCGACGAACTCCGGGAGCGCTACACCCGGGACTGGGACGACGTACAGCACGAGTTCGTCGACCGGCCTGAAGACGCTGTGCATGACGCGGACCGGCTGGTGACGTCGCTGATGCAGGCACGCGGCTATCCCACCGGGAGCTACGACCAACAGCTCAAGGATCTCTCCGTGGAACACGGCCGCACCCTTGAGCACTACCGGGCCGCTCACGAGATCGACGCGCTGAGCACGGGCCACAAGGCCACCACCGAGCAGCTGCGTAGCGCCATGGTGCACTACCGGGCGCTGTTCGACGAACTCCTCCTCGACGGTGGCCAGACCCGCCATGCCACGGCCTGACAGCCGAGCGGACAGGAGCCGACGGACAAGGAGTCGACATGCAACGCGACGACACACCGCACACGGCTGACACCGAGCTGTCCACCGAGGATCTCGTGCGGCCTCGCAAGACCGGCACAGCACCGGAAACCACCTCGCCACCCCCGGTCCAGCCCGGCGAGAGCGACGAGAGGACCGATCTGAACGACATCGCGGCCAACGACGCGGATACCCCGGTGACGGAACCACACACCGGGGACGCGGACGAGATGCCGCAGCTGCTGACGACCCAGGACGAGGAGGACTTGCGCAAACGCTGGGAGAAGATCCAGACCGCCTTCGTCGACGATCCTCGCAACGCCGTGCAGGCCGCGGACAGCCTGGTTGCCAACGTCATGCAGACGCTCGCCACGACGTTCGACGAGCACAAGAAGGAACTCGAAGGCCAGTGGAACCAGGGCGGGCACGCCGATACCGAAGCCCTGCGTACCGCCCTTCGCCACTACCGCTCATTCTTCAACCGCCTGCTGACCACCTGAAAAGCCCGCCCGCTGGCAGGCACCGCAGGGAGATCAAACGGGCGGCCTTCATCCCATAACCGTAAGCGGCCGACACGTCGGCCGGAGAGAGAGGAGAAGGCCGTGATCGTCCTCGGCGTCATCCTGCTCATCCTCGGATTCGTCTTCAACATCGGCATCCTGTGGACCATCGGGATCGTCCTGCTCGTGATAGGGCTCGTCCTGTTCCTTCTCGGCTCGGTCGGCCACGCCGTCGCCGGCCGGCGCCACTACTGGTAGCCCGCACCCGGTCCGACCGGTCCCGCGCACTCGGACCGACCGCATCGGACCGCCCGGGCCACTGCTCGCCGCAGCGCGGATCAGTCGGCCGCGCGGCGGCGAGCAGCCGGTTGGACCGGCTCGTCCGCCGGGTACCCGGCGCGTCCAGGCAGCCGACATGTTCCATCTGGGAGGCGTGATGCCAGGCTGTTGTGGCACCTGGGCGTCGGCACGGTGGTGCTGACCGGTCAGGTCACCGAGCAGTGCGTCCTGTACTCCGCCCTGGACGCGCACATTCGCCATCTGGACGTCACGGTGCCGAGGGACGCCGTCGCCTCGATCCACCCTCATCTGGCGGCTGCCGCGCTGGAAATGATGGAACGCAACATGGGCGCCCGGATCGTTGTGGCGAGGGAAGTCGACTTTCGGGGTACCCGGTGGCCCGTACCGGACGGAACCGCATACCAGCCCGGAGGGCGGACATGAGCACGCACGTTCCCGGAGGGCCCATCGACGGCCTGGTCACGGCCCTGCGCACCGGGACGGACGCCGAAGTCCGCTTCGATCCCGGCAGCCGGGGTGCCTACTCCACGGACGGGTCGAACTACCGGCAGGTTCCGCTCGGTGTGGTCGTCCCCCGGAGCGTCGAGGCCGGTGCCCGCGCGGTGGAGCTGTGCGCCCGCTTCGAGGTCCCGGTGCTGTCGCGCGGCGGCGGAACGAGCCTCGCCGGGCAGACGACGAACATGGCCGTGGTGATCGACTGGAGCAAGCACTGCGAGGTCTTGGCCGATGTCGACCCCGACGCCCGCACCTGCGTGGTGGAGCCCGGCATCGTCCTGGACGAACTCAACCGGCGGCTCGCCGACCACCGCCTCATGTTCGGTCCGAAGCCGTCGACGCACAGCCACTGCGCGCTGGGCGGCATGATCGGCAACAACTCGTGCGGGGCGTCCGCACAGGCGTACGGGAAGACGGTCGACAACGTGCGCCGGCTGGAGGTACTGACGTACGACGGTCTGCGGATGTGGGTGGGGCCCACCTCGCCGGCCGAGCGGGCGCGGATCGCCGCCTGCGGCGGCCGCCGGGCTGCCCTGTACGACGGTCTCGAGCGCCTGGTCACCGAGTATCTGGCGGACATCCGGCGCGGCTTCCCGAAGATCCCGCGCCGGGTCTCCGGCTACAACCTCGACTCGCTGCTGCCCGAGAACGGCTTCGACGTGGCGAAGGCCCTGGTGGGCAGCGAGGGCACCTTGGCGACCGTCCTGCACGCCGAGCTCGACCTGGTCCCCGTGCCGCCGTACGAGTCGCTGCTGGTGCTCGGGTACGACGACATCTGCCGGGCGGCCGATGACGTCCCCCGTCTGCTGGAGCACTGCGCCCCCGGCCAACTGGAGGCCCTGGACGGGCGGATGGCGCAACTGATGCGCGAGGAGCACGCCTACCTCGAGTCGCTGCGCTCCCTTCCCGAGGCGGACAGCTGGCTGCTGGTGCAGTTCACCGGGGACAGCCAGGACGACGTCGACGAGCAGGCCCACGCTCTGCTGAGGGCGGTCGGCCGCTCCGAGAAGGACGCCTCGGCCGCCTTCTCCGACGACCCGCGGCGCGAGCACAAGATGCTCAGGGCGCGGGAGGCCGGGCTCGGGGTGACCGCACGACCGCCGGACGACCGGGAGACCTGGGAGGGCTGGGAGGACTCGGCCGTGCCGCCCGAGAGCCTGGGCGACTATCTGCGGGACCTGAGAGGGCTGTTCAAGGAGTTCGACTACGACCATCCGTCCCTGTACGGACACTTCGGGCAGGGGTGCGTGCACACCCGGATCCCGTTCGGGATGAAGTCCGCGGAGGGCGTGGCGGACTTCCGTCGCTTCCTGGAGCGGGCCGCCGACCTTGTCGTCTCCTACGGAGGCTCGCTGTCGGGCGAGCACGGCGACGGGCAGGCCCGGGGCGAGTTGCTGGCGCGGATGTTCGGGGAGCGACTGGTAGGTGCCTTCGGCGAGTTGAAGGCACTGTTCGATCCGGGCAACCGGATGAACCCGGGCAAGATCGTCGACCCGCAGCCGTTGGACGGGCAGTTGCGGCTCGGGCCCTCCTGGCGGCCGCACACTCACGACACCCACTTCGGCTATCCGGACGACGACCACTCCTTCACCCGGGCAGTGCTGCGCTGTGTCGGCATCGGCAACTGCCGCGGCCTGCACGGCGACGTGATGTGTCCCTCGTACCGTGCCACCCGGGAGGAGGAGCACTCGACACGCGGGCGGGCGCGGCTGCTGTTCGAGATGCTTGACGGTCACCCCGACTCGGCGGTCAAGGACGGCTGGCACTCGGCCGAGGTCCGCGACGCCCTGGACCTCTGTCTGGCCTGCAAGGGCTGCAAATCGGACTGCCCGACGGGCGTGGACATGGCCACGTACAAGGCCGAGTTCCTCGCCCACCACTACGCGGGCCGCCCGCGTCCCGCCGCCCACTACTCGATGGGCTGGCTGCCCGTCTGGGCCCACTTGGCCGAGCGGACGCCGGGGTTGGCGAACAGCGTGCTGCACGCGCCGGTGCTGGGCCGGATCGGGAAGGCAATCGCCGGTGTGGACGGGGCACGACGGCCCCCGGTGTTCGCCGAGCGGTCCTTCGTAGGGTGGTGGCGCGCCCTCGGCGCCGAGCAGCCGGACCCGGCGGATCCTGCGACCGTGGTCCTCTGGCCGGACACCTTCAGCAACCACTTCCACCCTTCGGTCGCGATGTCGGCGGTACGGGTCCTGGAGGACGCCGGCTTCCGGGTCGCCGTCCCCGAGACACCCGTGTGCTGCGGCCTGACGTGGATATCGACCGGCCAACTCGTAATGGCGACACACGTGTTGCGTCGTACTCTCCAAGCCCTGCGGCCCTATCTCGACGCGGGCACCCCAGTCATCGGCCTGGAACCGTCCTGCACCGCCGTCTTCCGGTCGGACGCCCCCGAACTGCTGCCCGAGGACCAGGACGTGCGACGGCTGGCAGGGCAGACACGCACCTTCGCCGAACAGCTCGTCCGCCACGCACCGGACGGCTGGCGGCCACCCTTCCTCGCCCGACAGGCGACCGTGCAGACCCACTGCCACCAGCACGCGATCATGAAGTTCGACGCCGACCGCGAACTCATGCGCCGCGCCCATCTCGACGCGGACGTCCTCGACGAGGGCTGCTGCGGTCTCGCCGGGAACTTCGGCTTCGAGCGCGGACACCACGAAGTCTCCATGGCCGTCGGCGAGTTGGGGGTGCTGCCCGCCGTCCGCGCGGCCGCTCCCGACAGCCTGGTGCTTGCCGACGGCTTCAGCTGCCGCACCCAGATCGAGCAGGGCGGCACCGGCCGCAGGGCCCTGCATCTGGCGGAGGCACTGGCCTTCGCGCTCGACGGGCCCCTGCCGAGCGACCGTCCCGAACGGCTTGCCCGGCGGCCGTCCGAACCCTCAGGTGCGGCCCGGTGGGCGGCCACCGCCGTCGCCGGGGCGCTCACGGCCACGGCCGCGCTCGGAGCCGTACGACAACTGCGCCACCCGTAAGCCGCATGTCGCTCAAGGAAAGGTTCAGAACATGTCGACGAAAGTCTCCGACTACATCCTCCAGCGGCTGCGCGAGTGGGACGTGGAGCATGTCTTCGCCTACCCCGGAGACGGCATCAACTCTCTGCTCGCTGCCTGGGGGCGAGCAGAGAACAACCCCCGGTTCATCCAGTCCCGCCACGAGGAGATGTCCGCCTTCGAGGCCGTCGGCTACGCCAAGTTCTCCGGGAAGGCCGGCGTCTGCGCCGCCACTTCCGGGCCCGGCGCCATCCATCTCCTCAACGGCCTGTACGACGCCAAGCTCGACCACGTTCCCGTGGTCGCGATCGTCGGGCAGACCGACCGCAGCGCCATGGGCGGCTCCTATCAGCAGGAAGTCGACCTGGTCAGCCTGTACAAGGACGTCGCCTCGGACTTCTGCGAGATGGTCACCGTCCCCGAGCAGCTCCCGAACGTGCTCGACCGGGCGATGCGCACCGCCATGGCCCGCCGCTCGGTGACCGCCCTGATCATCCCGGCCGACGTCCAGGAGCTGGACTACTCGCCGCCCGAGCACGCCTTCAAGATGGTGCCGTCCAGTCTCGGTATGCCGCACTACGCCCCCGTGCCGGACGACGGCGATCTGCAGCGTGCCGCCGATGTGCTCAACTCCGGTGGAAAGACCGCCATCCTGATCGGCCAGGGGGCACGCGTGGCCCGGGTGGAGGTCATGGAGGTCGCTGACCGGCTCGGCGCCGGAGTCGCCAAGGCGCTGCTGGGCAAGGACGCCCTCGACGACGACCTGCCGTACGTCACGGGCGCCATCGGGCTCCTCGGCACCCGGCCGTCGTACGAGATGATGCGCGACTGCGACACCCTGCTCGTGATCGGCTCCTCCTTCCCCTACACACAGTTCCTGCCGGCGTTCGGCAACGCGCGGGCCGTGCAGATCGACATCGACCCGCGCATGATCGGGCTGCGCTACCCCTTCGAGGTCAACCTCGTCGGCGACGCCGCCCGGACGCTCCGCAGGCTGCTGCCCCTGCTGGAGCAGAGGGGGGACCTCTCCTGGCGGCGGAAGATCGAGGCGAACGTCACGCACTGGTGGGAGGTCATGGAGCGGCGGGCCGCCGTCGAGGCCCATCCCATCAACCCGGAGCTGGTCACCCACACGCTGGGCGGGCTGCTCCCGGACAACGCGGTGCTGTCCTCCGACTCGGGCTCGGCCGCCAACTGGTACGCCCGGCACCTGAAGCTGCGCGACGGGATGCGGGGTTCGCTGTCCGGGACGCTGGCCACCATGGGGCCCGGTGTGCCGTACGCCATCGGCGCCAAGTTCGCGCACGGCGACCGGCCGGCGATCGCTCTGGTCGGCGACGGGGCGATGCAGATGAACGGTATGGCCGAGCTGATCACGGTCGCCAAGTACTGGCAGGACTGGGAGGATCCGCGGCTGATCGTCGCCGTCTTCAACAACCGGGACCTGAACCAGGTGACATGGGAGATGCGCGCGATGGAAGGAGCCCCGCAGTTCCTGCCCTCGCAGTCCATCCCGGACGTCGCGTACGCCGACTTCGCCCGCTCGCTGGGCCTGCTCGGCATGCGGATCGACCGGCCGGACGAGGTGACCGGCGCCTGGGAGGCCGCGCTCGCCGCCGAACGGCCCTGCGTGCTCGACTTCGTGACCGACCCCGCCGTACCGCCGATCCCGCCCCATGCCACCCTCGACCAGATCGAATCCGCCGCGGCCGCCGTTCTCAAGGGCGACAGCGACCGGGTGGCGATGGTCCGACAGGGCTTCAAGGCCAAGGTGCAGGAGTTCCTGCCGCATCGGCACGAAGCGGGGCGACGGTGAGTGACCAGCCGGTCGTCGAGCGGATGGACAGCGCGGTCTACACCGTCCCGACGGACGCGCCCGAGGCGGACGGCACCCTGGCCTGGAACAGCACCACGCTCGTCCTGGCCACCGTCCGCTGCGGCGAGGCCACCGGGCTCGGCTGGACCTACGCCCCGGCCGCTGCTGCGAAGCTCGTCGACGACCTGCTCGCCCCCGCCGTCACCGGCTTGTCCATCCTCGACGTGCCGCGCGCCAACGAGGCCATGCAGCGGGCGGTGCGCAACGCCGGTCTGCCCGGGATCGCGGCCCAGGCGATCTCCGCCGTGGACATCGCGCTGTGGGACGCCAAGGCACGCCTGCTCCAGCTCCCTCTCGGCGAGCTGCTGGGCGCGGCCCGCGACGAGGTGCCCGTGTACGGGAGCGGCGGCTTCACGACATACGACGAGCACCGTCAGGACCGGCAGCTGCGCGGCTGGGTGGCCGAGGAGGGCATTCCCCGCGTCAAGATCAAGATCGGGGAGTCCTGGGGGCAATGCGAAGCCAGAGACCTGTGGCGGGTGGCGCAAGCCCGCGAGAGCATAGGTGACACGGCCGAGTTGTACGTGGACGCCAACGGGGGGTACGGCGTGAAGCAGGCGGTCCGGATGGCGGCCGGGCTCGACGGCCAGGGTGTCACGTGGTTCGAGGAGCCGGTCTCGTCCGACCACCTGGAGGACCTCGCGTTCGTCCGTGGCCGGGTCACGGCCGATGTCACGGCAGGGGAGTACGGCTACACGCTGCCCTACTTCCGGCGGATGCTCGCCGCCGGAGCCGTCGACTGTCTCCAGGCGGACGCCACTCGCTGCGGCGGCATCACCGTCTGGCTACGCGTCGCCGCGCTCGCCCTGAGCCACGGGCTGGAGATCTCCGGCCACTGCGCCCCGCACGCTCACGCGCACACCGCGGCCTCGGTGCCGAACCTGCGGCACCTGGAGTGGTTCCACGACCACGTCCGCATCGAACGCCTCCTCTTCGACGGCACGCTCGATCCGGCTGCCGGCGACATCGCCCCGGGCCGGAACGGCGCAACGGGCCTCGGGCTGACACTCAGCACCGAGCGTGCCCGGCCTTACCGCGTCGGGTGAGCGACGGTACGAGCACAGTACGAACACATCAAGAAGAGTGTCCAGGACCGGGGCGAGTCCGCCGGTCGGGCCAGGGAGATCGCCGCGCGGACGGTCTACAAGGCGCGCGGGGGCGGGCGAGTCGAAGACCGCCAGCAGAGCCTCGCTCCGTGGCCCCAAGTCCGCTTGTCGGCGCGGCGGGCAGCACTCCCACAGCGGCGAGGAGGGACCAGCCGGGAAGCTGTACGACGAGGTCAAAAGCGCTGAGGCGGCGCCTACGCATTCTCCTGACTCGAACGCACAGGCTGCCGCGGAGGCCCGCTCTGCGGGTCACCTTCGGTGTTTCGGGCCCGGGCGACGGCTATCGCGAGCTGCCGCTGGAACTGATCCGGTAGCGAGGTCCCCAGCACCACGGTGTCCACCACGTCCCGGGCCAGACGGTGCAGCTTGGTATTGGTGTTCTGGGAGGCCGTGACCAGCGCCTCCCATGCCTCGTCGGGGTTCAGGCCGAAGGACGCCATGAGGATTCCACGGGCCAGGTCTATGTCCGGCCTGGTCAGCATCGCACGCCGCAGCTGTACGACCTCGGCCTGTAGAAGCGCGTCGTCCACGCCCGCGCCGCCCTCGCCCTGCGATCGGGATCCGGCGGTGGACGAGCCGACGTCGTCACCCGCGGGCAAGAAGAGGCTGTAGGTCCCCGTGACGGTCAGCAAGCGTTCGACAACTGGGCTTGCGGCGGTCACGGTGACCGCCTTCCCGCCGTGCACCGCCTGACGGCGAACGGCCAGCAGGACGTTGAGCGCGGCGCAGTCCGCGAACGCCATACCTCCCAGGTCCAAGTCGATTCCCTCGGCCGACCTGGCGAGGGCGTGGGTCAGAGCATGCCGCAGGTTCTGGCTGTTCTCGAGGCAGAACTCCCCGCTCACTGCAACCGTCACCCGGACATCGTCCGGTCCCGCCTGCACCAGCGGGGCGGTGGCCGACGGCAGCGACGCAGCACGCACGACCGCGCCTTCACTCGCACGCAGAGCGTCGTAGGACGGTTCGGTCATCGTCGCCTCCTTCACATTTTTCGTCTCCAGGTTCTTTCATCCCGCCTGACACGTCAATACATACCTGAATATCATTTCAGGCTTTTGGGTGCGTGAAAAAGTAGCCGTAGGATCTAGGCATGCTGGGAGTCGATGGAGTGCCCGAGCCGCATACGGGATGGACGTTTCTGACCAATCACGCGCGCGTCCTGGCGAGCATCGCCGACAACCACAACGCGCGGATCCGGGACATCGCGGCCCGCTGCCGGCTTACCGAACGTGCCGTCCAGAAGATCATCTCGGATCTGGAGCAGGACGGTTACCTCTCCCATACTCGCAGCGGCCGCACCAACCACTACAGGATCGACCCGAGCAAGGTCCTGCGTCATCCGGCCGAGGCCGGGCTCACCGTGGCCTCTCTGCTGTCGATGCTGGTCAGAGACGAGGTCGAACGCCAGGGGTCGGTCGAGTAAGGCCAAGTCGAGTCCTGAGGCCCGCTCGGTCAGCGGGTGCGGTCCGGGTCGCATGTCCAGGAGCGCGGGATGTACAGCTCCCGGTCCACCGCCGCGTGCCCCCGCTCGCCCGCGTGGACGAGGCAGACCGCGACCTGAGCGTTTTCGATCCTGCCCGTGGTGCCGGTGTACTGGCGCTGGACGGCGACGGTGTGAGCGCCCTTCTTCACGTCGCCGGTCTCGTCGACGACCAGCACCGCGGCATCGTCGTGGAGGTGCTTGACGGCGTATTCCCGCACGTCATCACGGACGGTGTCGGCGTCCCAGACGGCCCGGGACGGCAGGTGCTGCATGCCGTGCGGGCTGGTCTCCTCAGCCCGCTCCGCGATGGTCCAGCAGTTCTTGCGCGGCAGGTCCGACAGCAGCCCCAGTACCAACCGCTCGGCCCGCAGGCGGGGTTCGACCTGGGTGAACCGGCCCGCGATCCGGCCTATGGCCACCTCGAACGCCTCCCGCCAGCGGATGGGATCTGTGCTGTGACCTGGGGCACCGTCTCGTCGTGAGTGCACACAACCACGATGATCAACGGTGGCCGCACCCGTTTGCCCACCGGCCCCGACAGCAAGACCACGAGCTACAGCCGGAGGCAGCTGGAAAACGCGCTTGGCCGCTGACAGGGATGACCGGGCCCCGGGCGGAGCCCAGAGGTTTTGGAGGCGAGTGAGGCAGGCGGCGCTTCCCCGCGGCAGGACGAAGCCGTCCCCCTGCTGGGTGGATCACGCGCACGGCCGCACACCGTCGGCCCAGGACGGGAAACAGTATGTGCTGGGCTGGACTGACTCCAGCCCGAAACGAGCAACGAGAGGCGGAACCCCATGGGGCATGGCGGAAATGTGCTCGAGGAACTGATGACCGACCACCGTGAGGTCGAGGAGATCTTCGGCCGGATCCAAGCAGTGACCGGTGGCCAGGAACTACGTGATCTCGTGGACGAGGTCACCATCGAGCTGGTGCGTCACTCGGTCGCCGAGGAGCAGTACGTGTACCCGATGGTGCGCGAGCAAATCGAGGGCGGCGACCGGCTCGCCGACAAGGAGATCGCGGACCACCACCGGGTCGAGAAGCTGCTCAAACAGCTGGAGAGCACGGACGCCGACGGCCCCCAAATGAGTCCCCTGCTTCAGGAGCTCATGGACGAGGTGTCCGCCCACGTCCAGGACGAGGAAAACAACCTCTTCCCAATGCTGCGCCAGGTCTGCTCCTCCAAGGCACTCGACGAGCTCGGGGACAAGGTCCGCCGGGCCAAGGCCATGGCTCCGACCCGCCCGCACCCCTCGGCGCCCGACACCCCGCCCGCGAACAAGCTCCTCGCCCCGGGCGCGGGTCTGGTGGACCGGGCGCGCGACTTCGTCACCGGCCGCGGTAGGTCCTGACCGCCGCAGGCGGTGAAGGGGCCAGCTCCGGGGGCACACAGCACGCGCTCAGTGCGCCTCCGGAGCCTGGCCCGCATGCTGTGACGCGGGTCATTTCTTCTTCCAGATCGGCTACCTACGCTTTTGTGCCAGGAGCGGGGCAGCGCCGCTCCGCGAAACAGCTCGCGGGAACCGATCCAGCCGGACACAAGCGAGCAAGCTCCCGAGAGATCAACGCCGTGCCCGATGAACTGATGCCTGTCATAGCCGCCTCCGCTCGCTGGCTGCTGGCCGCCTACCCCGCGCCCGCTGGCGCGCTCAACGGAGCGCTGGCCGAGGCCCAGGCCCGGCAGGCCGCCGCACTCGCCGCCGCCCTGCGCTATCCCACCAGCCTTGACGTGCAGTTGCTTCATCTGCTCGCACCAAGCGGATCCCACCGCTTGGACTGGCTTACGGGGTGCGATCCGCATCCCGACGACTTCGCCTGGCGGACCTGGGTCGACGAAACCGTCGTCAGCTGGGCAGCCTGTCTGCTGGCGGACCCCGCCCTGACCACACATGCCCATCAGGCCCTCAAGGAAACGGAGCACCATGAGGAAGCCGGCGGCCTGGAGCGGCTGATCAACCCCGGCGACCGGGACTCCGAAGCCGCTGCCCTACTCCGCCATCCTGACCTGCTCGAAAACGTCGCCAGTCTGCACCGACACCAGCTCGTAGAGCTGCTCAGTGTCGGCGGCGCCGAGCTGCGGTGATCCCTTCTTCAGATGGCGGGTGCCCTTGAGCGCGCACTGTGTGTACGTCACGTCCTCAAGCTGCCGTCGCCTTCACGGGCTCGCTACCCACCGTTGGAGCGGAATCCTCAAGCGCAGCGCGCCATTCCTCGGGCGTTGCGTACTGCTCACGATTGCGTACGTCGAACCAGAGATGTGCGTATCAGTTCGACGTCGACTTCCATAGCGGAAGCCCAGGACCTGCTCGCCCCCCGACCATGCTGCCCCGACCCCGAGGTACCCAGGGGCACTGCTGGCGAGGACCGTATGTGTGCACGCCTTGGGTACCCGGACCGAGAAGGAGAACTGCGGGAAGAGAGGAGAAAGGAGTCGGCTTGCGACCAGTGACATATCGGTCGGGCCGTCGCCACTTCTGGTGACAGCAGTTTCGCGGAGGTGGCAGTGGCATGGCAGGTGCTGTGTGGAACGGTTTCCTGACCTTCGGTCTGGTGTCCTTGCCGGTGCAGCTGTTCACTGCTACGGACAGCCACACGATCCGGTTCCGTCAACTTCAGCGCGGTACCTCGGACCGAGTGCGCAACAAACGCGTGAACGAGCTCACCGGCGAGAAAGTGCCGCTGGATGAGGTCGTCAAAGGGGCGGACTCGGAAGACACATACGTAATCCTCGAGCCTCACGAACTGGAGGACATCGCGCCCGGCCGCTCCCGGGAGCTGGAGATCACCGGTTCCGTCGATCTTGAGGATGTCGAACCGATTGCCGGAGCACACGGGAGGCCGGATCATGCCCAGGCGTCGTGACACAGCCGTTTCGATGATGCGATGAGGAAAAGCCACGATGAAGCCACATAGGCGGACGAACCGTCCGCAGCCGGTGCCGAGAGACCCTCCCGACCAGCAGGCACGGGACAGTGACGACCGGTGGGAGCCACACTCGGGTGACGGTCACATGCCCGATCAGGACGGCACGTGCGATCAGGACAGCACGGGTGCCGTACCTGATGTGGACGAAGCCGGCGCGGGGCCACGGGGAGCCCCACGGCAGGCCGGAGTACGACCGGACCAGCCCGTACCCGACGAGCCTTCCGGCTAGGTCTCCTGTCCGTCGTGCGCGGGTCAGCGCTGGCAGTGCTCGCACCAGACGGTGCGGCGGCCCGATAGGCGGCGTGAGCACAGCCGCCCGCTGCAGCGCGGGCACGCCGGTTCGGCATCGTCGCGATGGCCGGTGAGCCAGGTACGGCGCGGCGGCACGCGTCCGGCGCGGGTGGCGGTGGCGAGCACCCCTCGCATCGCCGTGAACACGTGACGTGCCTCGGCGTCGCTGAGGTCCCGCGCCGGGCGCCCGGGAGCCACGCGCGCCCGCCACAGGATCTCGTCGCTGAGCAGGTTCCCGAGGCCGGCGATGAGGGACTGGTCCATCAGCACGCCCTTGACGGCTCCCCGCCGCCCGGCGATCAGCTCCAGGAAGTCCGGGCGAGTCATGTCCAGCGCGTTGGGGCCCAGCCGCGCCAGGAGCCGCTCCAGCGCCCGCGGATCCGGGGAGAGCCGTATGCCCTGGAGTTTGCGCTGGTCGCGGTGGCGCAGTTGCCGTTCGTCGTCGAGGGTCAGGACGACCCGGTCATGGGTGTCCAGCGGATCGTCCGCGCGGGCGCACACCAGCTCGCCGGTCATGCCGAAGTGCCAGACGACTGCGGGCCCGTCGCCGACCGGGACGACCAGCAACTTCCCGTGGCGCCACGGGAGGCCGAGCCGCCGCCCCTCTACCTCCCGGCGTAGGCGTTTCGCGGTGACCCCGCGCAGTACGCCCGTGTCGCGCACGTCGACGCGTCGGACGCGCCTGCCACGGCCACACCTGTTCAGTACGTCGCGAAAGCCCTCGACATCGGGCAACTCCGGCATGCCTGCATCCCGGTCTCAAACTTCCTCTTCCATGCGGATCGCGGCTTTGAGGTCCTCGTGCGCCTCGCCCGGCGAGCCCTCCTGGGCTTCGAGCAGCGCGGCGGCGATGGCGTCCAGCTTGCGCTGGACCGCACGCTCGGCCCGCAGTTCCGAGTTCTTCAGCAGGGCGAGCAGGAGCAGCGTCACGGCCGTCATGCAGTCCCCGGCGAGCACCTGCCACTCCGTGCCCAGCCCTGCGACATGGACGATCACCATCAACGTGACCAACCCCAAGCACACCAGGAAGAACACGGGGGAGCTGGTGAACCTGGACGCCTCCTCCGCGAACCGTTCGAACCTCCGGCGCCGGTCGCCGCCCCGGTCGGCGGGATGCGGAAAGGTGGTCATCTGCCCTCGCCTCCCCGGGGGCGGCCGTCGCCGTCCGCGAGGACGGTCGCGACCAGTCGCAGATCGGCGACGAGGCCGTCGTAGACCGCCGTGCGGTCGTCGGCGCGCAGGACGGCGGACGGGTGGATCGTCGCCACCAGCCCGCTGATCCCGGTGTCGGCCTCGCCCGTACCGTCTCCGTCGCCGCTGTCGTCGAGTCCGGGCCAGGGCAGCAGGGCGCCGCGCTGCTCGCTCACCCGGAATCCCGAGCCGAGCAGCGTTTTGCCCGCCGTTGCCCCGAGCGCGACGACCACCTTCGGTGACACGACCCGGAGCTCGGCCATGAGCCACGGCCGGCAGGCCGTCATTTCACGCAGGGTCGGAGGCCTGTGGATGCGGCGTTTACCGCCTTCGGGGACGGTGAACTTGAAGTGCTTGACCGTGTTGGTGACGTAGACCCGTTCCGGATCGATGCCCGCGTCCGAGAGGGCTCGCCTCAGCACCTTGCCCGCGGGGCCGACGAACGGTCTGCCCTGGCGGTCCTCCTGGTCTCCGGGTTGCTCGCCGAGGAGGAGGACCTGTGCGTCTCTGTCGCCCTCACCGAACACGGTCTGAGTCGCATCCTGGTACAGGGGGCAACCGCGGCACCGCGCGGCGGCCTTCCGCAGCCCGCGCAGACCGGCGCGCCGATCCGGGAGGAAGGGCGTCGCACCGTGCCCCTGGCCGTCCTGGATCTCCGTTGTTCCGACCATGGTGCCCGAGTACCCCACCTTGCGGGCTACTCGCGACGCGGTTGGTTCCTTGGGGCCGTCGGACGTCCCGTACGCCGGTCTGCGGCGGTCGATCGGGGGCAGCCGACCCGGTGCACATTGGGTGGGACTCGAACGCTGCGGTACCTGACCGATGGTCGATGTCCCGTCCCTCGAGAATGCGGGACGGCGACCGGAGCGTTCCGGTGGCGAGTCGAACGCCGGGGCGGATCTTGCTGCCTTCGCCGGGCCCGGCGCAGCGCCTTATGGACGAATCCGCGGGCCGCGTGGTCGACGGTCGCCCCCCACCAGTAGCCGTGGCGTCGTCGACCGCGGGGCCGGGCAGCCGCTGCGGAGGTAGTTGGGGAAGTAGTTCGTGCCGCGGTGGATCGTGCTCTGGTGACAGTCGTCACGCTGGTTGGTGCGCACGGGCGCCACGGGGCGGTTCACCAGCAGTTCGCTGGGCGGATACGCTCGGCCAGTCGCGGGAGGAACAGTGAGCTCGCCGTCGCTGCAGCCGCGGCGGACAGGGAGATGGTCCAGGCGATGGGACCGAGGGGCGTGGAACCGAAGAACTGGCTGAGGACGGGGGTCTGAACGACAGCCGCCAGTGCGGCCATGGAGCCGAGGGAGGCGAGGGCGACCGCCGGGCTACGGCCCCCGATCAGGAGCGTCTGGCCGAGTTGTGCGCCGACCAAGGCGACCAGGGCGACGGTGCGGGCACGGCTGGCGCGGCCGGTGAAGCGCGCGGCAAGCCAGCCCGCTGTGGCCCCCAGTGTGGTCGCCACGGCCCGGCACACCATCTCGTCGGTCAGGGCCGTGCCCAGCGAGACCTCGGGTCCCTCCTGGAGCATGCGTTCGGCGGCCTCGGGTTGCGGTGGGCGCAGGGCGATGGCCATGGCCGGGGCAAGGTCGGTGAAGAGGTTGACCAGCAGCAGTTGGCGGGCCGTCAGGGGGGAGGTACCGGTGGCGGCCGTGCCGAGCAGGGTGAAAGCGATCTCACCGAGGTTGCCGCCGACGAGGATCGCCAGGGCTTGCCGCACGGAGGCCCACATCGCGCGGCCCTCCACGAACGCGTCGAGCAGCGTCTCCAGCCGGTCGTCCGTGACGATCAGGTCGGCCGCCGCGCGTGCGGCCGGCGTCGCCCGCGTGCCGAAGGAGATCCCGATGTCGGCAAGCCGGATGGCGGGCGCGTCGTTGGCGCCGTCGCCGGTCATCGCGACAGTGCGACCCAGGCGTTGGAACGCCTGCACCACGCGGACCTTGTGCACGGGGGTACCGCGGGCGACCACCCCGACGTCGGGCAGCAGCTTGTCGAGGTCGCGGTCGTCGAGGTCGTCGAGTTCGGCACCTGTCACCACCCGCCTGCCGTCCAGGACGCCCAGTTCACGGGCCATCGAATCCGCGGTGCCCGGATGGTCTCCGGTGATCATCACGACGTGCACCCCGGCGTCCGCAAGTCGGCGCACCGCGTCACGGGCGGTGCCGCGCACCCGGTCGGCGAACGCGAGGAAGCCGAGGAAGTCGAGGCCGTCCACCGCTTCGTCGGTGAGTTTGCCGCCGGGTGCGTCCCGGCGTTCGGCGACCGCGAGGATCCGGTGGCCCTTGGCCGCCAGCTTCTCGCCCGCGTCGAGGATGGCACTCCTGCCCTTGCGGTCCAGTCGTCGGCCGTGGCGGGTGGCGCAGCGCTGCACGACCTCCTCCGGTGCCCCCTTCATCGACAAGATCCGACGCTCGCCGCAGCGGCCTCGCGTCGCGTGGAAGCCCCGGCTGGGTTCGAACGGCAGGCTGGAGGTGCGCCGCCAGCCCTGCGCGGACGTCGTCCGGTGCACCTTCGCCTGCTCGGCGCCCTCCGTGACCGCGCCGTCGGTGGCGTGTTCCAACTGCCCTCCGTCGTGCGGCCGTGGTGTCGCCCGCAGCGCGGCCGCAAGGACGGCACGCTGCTCGTCCTCGAGTCGTTCGAGGGGGAGGCTGTGGCCGTCGGAGGCCACAGCGACAAGGGCGATCCGTCCCTGGGTGAGGGTCCCCGTCTTGTCGATGCACAGGACGTCCGTGCGACCGGCCGCCTCGATGGTGCGGGGGTGCCTGAGCAGGGCTCCGCGTGCGGAGAGCCTTCTGGCGGAGGCGAGTTGGGCGGCGGAGACGAGGAACGGCAGTCCTTCGGGCACGCTGGCGACGGCCAGTCCCACACCCGCCCCGATGGTGTCCTGGATAGGGCGCCCCCGCAGCATGCCCACGGCGATCACGGCGGCGGCCGAACCGAGGGCCACGGGCAGCGTGGTCCGGGTGATCCGGGCCAGTCGACGCTCGACCCCGGCTGGGGGTGCCGCGCCGCGCCCACGTTCCGCGGCGCGGCCCGCCTCTGTGGCCGTGCCGGTCGCGACAACGACCGCCCGGCCGCGGCCCGCCGCCACGGTGGTGCCCTCGTAGACCATGGACGTACGGTCCCCCAGGTCCGAGGCCAGAACAGGAGCCATGTCCTTGGCCACCGGCAGCGACTCGCCGGTCAGCGCGGATTCGTCGACTTCCAGGTGGTGCGCCTCCAGCAGGCGTCCGTCAGCCGGTACCACGTCGCCCGAGTTCAGGTTCACCAGATCGCCCACGGCCAGTTCCTCGGCCGGGGCCGTGGTCTCCTCCCCGTCCCGCACCACCTGAGCCATGACGGCCGACTCCCGCCGCAGCCGGGCGACCGCGCGGTCGGTCCGGTACCGCTGAAAACCGCCCATGAGCCCGGACACAGCGGTGACCGCCACGATGACGACCGCGTCGAGGATGGCACCCACGGACGCCGACATGGCCGCCCCGGCGCCGAGGACGGGGGTGAGCGGATTGGCCATCTCGGCCAGGTAGGCCCGGCCGAGCGAGGTCGTCGGCGCCTGCTCGCCGGTGGTCGTGGCCCGCGCCCGCGCCTCTTCCGACGTCAGCCCGTCCTCGCTGCCGCCGGTTCTCGAGAGCGCCGTGGTCGGGTCCATCGCATGCCACGGGTGCCGCGAAGCCGTGGTCACCGGAGGGGGGCGTCGAAGCAGTCGTACTGCCGCCCAGACGCCGACCGCGCTGCCCAGCGCGGCCGCCGTATTGAACGCCGTCACACCCCTGGCAGCCGGGCGCCGCGTCGCTCCCGCCAGCACCGCCGTCGCGCCGACCACGGCCGCGGCCTGGGCGAGCCGCACGCCCCGACGAGCGGTCACGCGGGCGGTACGGCAGGCCTCCACGATCACGACGGCCGACGCGGGATCGCCGTCCACGTACAGGCCCGCGCCCCAAGGCGGTCTCCCTTGCGGGTCGACGAGGCCCACACCGACATCCGCGGCCTGGAGCGCGCGTCGGTCGTGCGAGAGCAGCAGTACGCCCTCACCGTCGCGCTGCAGGGCCCGTACGGATTCGAACAGCCGGTCACCGCCACCCTCACTGACAGCGTCGGCCTCCCGTACCGAGGTGTCGGCGGTGTGGGTACCCGCTGCCACGACTCTGAGCCCGGCCGCGTGGGCGGCTGGGACGAGCGCGCCGGCGGCATCGTGCATCTCGGGCAGTACGCCGATGACGGCGAGCAGACGCTCCCGGCGCACCAGACCCAGCACCAGGTGCGCGCCCTCGCGCCGCAGACGCTCCTGGGCCGGCTTGGCCGTGCGGCTCCGCAATGCCAGACGCTCGATCGGACCCAGCTCCCATTCCCCGTCTCGTTGCACGGTTTCCGGAGCGGAGCCGTCGAAGAGGCGGTGAGCCGTCGCGGCGAGTTCACCCGCGGGTGCGTCCTTGTCGAGGGCAACGAGATCCGACGGCCGGTGGGCACCGGTTGCCAGCGCGTCCGTGTCGAGCAGTACGACGCCGATCCGGTCCAGTCGGCGCAGCGCTTCAGGGTCGGCGACGACGATTCCCCGACGGGCCAGACCTCTGCCGAAAACGCAGGCGAAGCCCTCGCGCGCAAGGGGCGGCGCCTTCGGGATCGCCGCCAACGCCGCACCGACGGCCCGCCCGGGACGCCGGGTGACCAGCAGTGATCCGACGAACGACGCCGCCGCCACGGCGAGTGCCTGGTCGGCGTATCGCTCGATGGGCCCCGGCTTGAGCGGCACTTCACGGACAGGCGGCTCGGGCACCGCGCGGTGGCCCGCTGCCATGGCACTGCCCGTGAGGCGCGGCTCTGCCGCGGTCCAGGCGGCGGCCTCCGCGTTGTCCTCCATCGCCCGGAGGGCATGCCGGAACGTGTCCACGGCGACCCCGGCGAGACCGCCGGAGCCGGCCTGGCCTATGGCGGTGATCGAGGCCAGGAGGATTCCGGCGTTGTCGGTGCCGACGGCCCGCTCCACGAGAGACCGCAACCGGGGATGGGCCTCGACCAGCGGCGCGAGCGCCGCGATGCTCGCAGGGATGGGGGTGTGAAGCGTCAGACCGGCCAGCGCTGCCACGGGTGCGGCGGCCACGTGCAGGGCCATGGCCATGGCGGACCGGCGGGCCGTCCCACCCGCCACAGGGTGCTCGGGCACCGGATGCGCGGCGCCGTGGGCTTTCTCCACCGCCTCCACCGCCTCGACCAGGGCGTCCGCCACCGTCTCGGTCTCGAACCCACCGTCGGTGCCGACGATGGCATGACCGAGCACGGTGTTCACCACCGCCCACTCCACCGAGGGGAGGGTGCAGAGGCGTCGCTCGACGTGCTCGGCCAGCTTCGCCGCCGCGTCCTCGGGCAGCTCACCTGGGCGCAACCCGCGAACGGCGACGTGCGCACGCCTTCCGAAGAACCGAACGCGCCCCCGAGCCTCGTCCTTCAGCACACCGGCCGCGGATGAAAGCAGTGCCCGCAGTGGTCCGCACCCCGTCAGTGCCATCTCGTATCACCAGCTTCCCGTGGTCCGGGCCCTCACTGCCCGGGCACGATCAGGTCCGGTTTCGCGCTTCCATCGCAACGCCTTTCCTGCGCACACGCCACCGGGAGCGCGAGAATGGAAGAGGTACACCACACCGACTCCGATGAAAGGAGGAGGGGGATGGGCAAGACAGCGGAGTACCCGCAAAAGGAGACTCAGGCGCGCGACGGCACTGGTCTGCACCTGCACATGCGCACGCTGCACCCCTCGGTGCCGATTCCGTACCTCACCAAGGAGGAGATGACCAGCACGGCCCGAGCGGCAACCGCGAGATTGACGGGTACGCCACCCGCCAAGGATCTCTTGTTCTACGGGGGACTCGGCGCCCTGACCGTGGCAGGGGCTCTGGAATGGCCGGTCGCCCTGGCCGTCGGCGGTGCCACCTGGCTGCTGCGCAGCGGCCGGAAGCAGAAGCGTGACACAGGCGCCCAGCCGTAGGACGTCCCGGCGCCCGGGAGGAGCGGCGCCCGGTGGCGTGAGACCTGCCGGGCACCGGATGGCTATGCGGCGGCCGGTACGGAGGCCGAGCGCAGGGAGCGAGAGCAAGTGGCCCACAGCTCCCATACGAGGCGCAGGATGATTGCCTCTGCGAGGGCAACGGCGATCTTCATCGCCACGGCTGCCAGGAATTCGGCCATGGTGGCTTACTTTCTGTACTCGGATACGGGTCTCTGAAACCCGACAATGCATTCCTTACTTCCGTCCCGGGCGCCCTCCAGACATCTCGTTGATGGTTTGAAGATGAACAGATGGTGTCGATGGCCGATGCGGGGCAGGCCGAGGTACCAAGTGTCGTCTCGGGTGGACGTCGGGTTCCACGGCCGATGATTCATCTGGGTGATTACACAGCCTTCGTGACCGGCCGATCGGTAGAGCCCTCGTTGCTCTCGGCAGGAGGTCAGGCATGGGTCACTGGGTCTACGAATTCTCTGGGTGCCCCGACAGGGGTCGCTATCAGCAATTTGCTCAGGTGGAGCCACGCGAGTTCGTGGTGTGCGAACGTGTCGGCGGACCGGTCATGGTGGATGGATTCGTGCGAGAGAGCGTCGATGACCTCATGATGGTTGCCCGCTTCCGGTGGGTGGCCAGCGGAGACACCTCCGCGGTGATGCCGGAGTTATTGCGGGCAACGGGACTTCCGGCGTCGCCTGGTGGCGGGGCAATGAGTGAGCAACAGCTGTGATCCACCTGCTGTGGGGCTATCGGTGCGAACAGCGGCACCCCATGGCCTGTGCCTTTGGACCTGCTGGCGGTCGAAACCAGTCAGGCCCCTCCCGTGTTCCTCACCAGGGGCGCGAGCTCGCCCGGAGGCACCCAGCAGTTGGGTCCGCCCCCATGGCGCGGCCAAACCTCCGGGCCACCGCCATGCCACTCGATGAGGTCCGAGTCGGCGACGTCCAACTCATCCCCGTGCACGAGCCCGAAGTGCCGCAGGATCAGGGTCAAATCGTGCAACGAATGGGCTGTGCCCAGGAACTGGTCACCGACGCACACGCGGCGGCCGCCAGACCCGCCGGGCGCCTCCACGATCGCGGAACGCTCGACCATGAGCTCAGCTTCTCCCAATCAAAGCCCGACCGCATTCCGTGGCGAGATGGCGGCCACCCGGTCCGCAGGCGTGCGTCAGGGCTGGCGCGCCGGAATCAGGATGACCAGCCGAGCGCCGGGGGAGTTGTCCTCGATCAGGGTGCGGCCGTGGTGGGCCGCGACGACGTCGCGGACGATGGCCAGGCCGAGTCCGCTGCCGCCGGTGTCCCGGGAACGCGCGTCGTCCAGGCGGGTGAAGCGTTCGAAGACGCGTTCCCGGTCGGCGTCCGGGATGCCGGGGCCGTCGTCGGCGACGACCAGGCGGGTGGTGCCGTCCTCGGTGCCCAGGCTGACCGTGACCCGGCTGTGTGCGTGGCGCACGGCGTTGTCGAGGAGATTGCGTACGGCGCGTGCGAGGGCGTCCGCATTGCCTTGTACGCGCGCGGCCCCGACGGCGTGCTGGTCGATCGGGACCCGTGCGCCGAGTCGGGCCTCACGCACCTCGGTGAAGACGATCTCGTCCAGGTCGACAGGGCGCGTGCGGATCCGGGGCCGGTCGTCGAGCCGGGCCAACTGGAGGAGGTCGTCGACGAGCCGGGTGAGCCGGTCGGACTCGTGCAGCAGGGACTCGGCGAGGGCCTGAGCCTCGGGTGTGCGGGCGTGCCGGGCGGCCACGTCGAGGCGGGTGTGCAGGACGCTGAGGGGACTGCGCAGTTCGTGGGCGGCGTCGGCGATGAAGCGTCGCTGCCGCCGGGTTGCCGTGTCCAGGCGTTCCAGCAGGTCGTTGAGCGTCCGGGCGAGCCGGGCGAGCGCGTCTGCCGTGGGCGGCACGTCGAGACGGCGGCCGAGGTCGGAGGCGGTGATCTCGGCGGTCTGGGCGCGCATGGCCTCCACGGGGCGCAGCGCCCGGCCGGTGAGCTGCCACACCACGGCCGTGAGCAGGGCGACGACCGCCGGCGTTCCGGCGGCCAGGCCGACGGTGAGCCGGGCCAGCCCCTGGTCGACGCCTTGGGTGGGGACGGCCACGTACACCGTCGAGGGATGGCCGGCCGAACCGGCGGGAACACCGACGGCCCGCCACGTGCCGTTGTCGCCGATGGGGATGTCGTGAACGGTGTGGGCGTGCGGGGTGTTGGACCGGCTCGCCAGGAAGGAGAAAGCCCGCGGTCGGCCGCGCAGGTTTCCCGAGCTTGCGATCACGGCGCCTTTGCGATCGACGATCTGTACGGCGACCTCCCCGTGATCGGTGGCCGGTATCTCCGTGTCCGCCTGGATGGTGGTGGCGTCCGTCGCGACGACCTCGGCGCGCTGGAGTGCGGTGGTGTCCAGGCCGCGGATCAGGCTGGCGTGCAGCCAGACGACGAGGAGGACGGCGGCCGAGGCCAAGCCGGCGGCGATGACCAGGGCCGCGGCGGCGGTCAGTCGCAACCGCAGCGACCTGCGGGCCCACCGGAACTGGGCGCCGGCCGCCATCGCTCACCCCGCACCGCTGCGCAGCCGGTAGCCGAAACCGCGGACGGTCTCGATGGAGCGGCGGCCGAACGGGACGTCGATCTTGCGCCGCAGGTAGCCGACGTACACCTCGACGATGTTGGTGTCACCGTCGAAGTGCTCGTCCCACACGTGGGTGAGGATGTCGGTCTTGCTGACCACCTCGTCGGTGTGCCTGGTCAGGTACTCCAGGAGTGCGAACTCGCGGGCGGTGAGTTCGATCTCCCGTTCCCCGCGGCGGCAGCGGCGGGAGGCGGGGTCCATGCTGAGGTCGCCGGCCCGCAGCACCGCCGGCCGGGCCGGTGCCCCGCGGCGCAGCAGCGCCCTGAGCCGGGCGACGAGGACGACGTACGAGAAGGGCTTGCTCAGGTAGTCGTCGGCGCCGAGATCGAGGGCGTCCGCCTCGTCGTACTCGCCGTCCTTCGCGGTGAGCATCAGTACCGGTGTCCAGATCCTGGCCTCGCGCAGCCGCTTGAGGACCTCGTAGCCGGAGAGGCCGGGCAGCATGATGTCGAGCACGATGACGTCGTACGACTCGTGCAGCGCCCGCCACAGGCCGTCGGGCCCGTCGTGGGCGACGTCCGCGACGAAGCCCTCTGCGGCGAGTCCCTCGGCGATCGCCGCGGCGAGTCCGCGCTCGTCCTCGATGATCAGCGTCCGCATGGCAGCCTCTGATCCACCATAGCCGCGGTCGGTGACGGCCGTCGGCTGAGAAGGCGCGGAGAAGCACGGCGTCTCTCATCCCGCTGTTCCCAGGACCCGCGTCGAGGCTGGAGTCATCGAGCACATGCAGGGAAGCGAGGAGGAGGACGATGAGCGACATCGAGGACGAGCGCCCGAGCCGGGGCGCGGTCGCCGCCTCGCAGCGGGTGCGGCAGGAGGAGCGCCACGATCGGCGCGAGACCGGAGAGCGGCGTGAGGTCCGGCGGAACGACCGCGGCCGGGCAGGGCGGCCGGGCCGCGGTGGGCGAGGGCCGGTGGGCGGTGCTTCCCGGACGTACTCATGGCCGGTGTCCTACGGTCCGTTCCCTCACGTGAAAGTCGCGCGCCCTTCGGTTGGCAGGCCCTGCCAGTCCGTGCCGGCGGGCAGGTGTTCGCCCTTCATGACCAGGGACAGCGCGCCGAGCCGGACCCCGGCGCCGACCACGGCGTCGTACAGCACCACCGTGCGCTGGCCGACGCTCGCGCCGGGGCCCACGGTCACCCTCGACATCTTCATCACCCTGTCCTCGAAGAGGTGCGTCTGCAAGGACACGTGCCGCCCGATCGCGGCGTCGTCGCCCACATCCACCAGGTCGAACTCCGTCAGGTAGGTGGTGCCGATCCAGGTGCGTCGGCCGATGCGGGCGCCGAACAGGCGCAGTACGGGCGGCAGGAACGGCGTACCCACCAGGGCGCCGACGCCCGCGGGCACCGCCGCCGCCTCGAACAGCCCCGTGACGAACTCCGTCCGGCGGACGAACAGGCTCCACAGAGGTTCGACGCGCGGCCCGTACCGGCCGGCGACCACCCATTTGGCCAGCGCACAGCACCCGACCACGGCCGCCATTGCACCCATGGCGAGCGACGGGGCCACCAGCACGGTCACCGCCGGCCCGGTGCGGCGGGCGAGGTGGCCCAGGGCCAGCACGTACCCGAAGCCGCCGGCCGCAAGCAGCGTCGCGGGCAGGGTGGCCCTGAAGAACTCGATGGCCAGGCGGCCCAGTACGGCCCCGCGGGTCGGCCGGAACGTCAGCCTCTCGGGGTATCGTCCGCTGTCCTGGCGCACCGGCAGCCGCAGCGCGGGCGAGCCCAGCCAGGTGCTACCGGCCGGCACCTGACCGGCGGGCGGCACACTGCCGACGCCCACCAGACACCCCGGGCCGAGCCGGGTACCGGCGGGCACCAGCGTCGCGTTGCCGACGAAAGCACGCGTGCCCACCTCGGCGGGCGCGAACGCCATGTGGCCGGCGGCGAAGGCCGCGACGCCGACACCGGCCATGTCCGCGACGAAACTGCCGTCTCTGAGGGTGAGCAGGTCAGGGTCGATATGCGCCACGGTGGACACCTCGGCGCCGCGCCCGACCCGCGCACCGAGCAGTCGCAGCCAGGGGACGGTGTAGAGCGTGGCGTACAACGAGTTGGTCAGAGCCAGGCTCTCCTCCAGAAGTTTGTCCGCGACCCACTTGCGCACGCCGAGCGCCGACCGTACGGGGTGGAAACCCGTCGGCGTCCTGGGCAGCACCGCCCGCTTGCCCACGCCGACGATCAGGCACAGCGTGGCCACGAAGACGGGCCCGAACAGCATGACCACGGCGGGCACACCGCTCAGCCTCGCCCACCAGCAAAGGATGACGCCCGGCAGGGCCGCGACGAGGGGAACGGCTTCCAGCAGGGCCAGACCGAGCAGGCTGGCGACCATGTGCCGTGGCCGTCGGCGGTCCGTCCGGTGCGGTGAGTTCAGCAGCGACTCGACAAGCGGCGAGAGCACCTCGACGGGCCGGGCCGGCGATCCGGCGCGTCGTCCTCCGGCGGGGATCGTCTCGCCCGGGCCCGTCAGGGACTGCTCACCGAGCGCGGCGCCGGGCCCCAGCTCGGCGCCGGGTTCACAGACGGCGTTGGCGCCGACATACGCCCGCTCCCCGATGGTGATCGGAGCGATCGTGACCCATCCGTCGGTGACCTGCCAGGGGCGCAGGGTGGCTCCGTAGCCGATCGCCGCGTCACCGCCGATACGCAGCAGCTTGGGCAGTCCGATCAGGCTTGTGGCGATGGTGGTGCGCGGGCCGACCCGCGCCCCGAGGAGTCGCAGGTAAGGGCCCATCAGTACGGATCCACTGAGCACACGCAGCGGGCTCATGCCGAGCAGCAGCACGTCGAGTGCCCACAGGCGCACGTAGGTGGTCCCCCACAGCGGGTATCGGCCGGGTCGGATCCCTGCGGCCAGCGGCCGGGCGAGTACGGCGGGGGCGAGCCAGCGTACTGCCAGATAGCCGGCCAGCACCGCGAGCATCGGTCCGGCGGCGCCCGTGGCCGGCAGCCGACCCTGTCGAGCCGCGTACCAGAAGGCCAGTGGCGCTGTGAACAGCAGCACGAGGGAGTAGAGCGCGGCCGCCTGGACCAGGCCGGCCCGTGTGATCCGCGCACGGCCGTGCCGCAGCGGCGTCACGCGAGAGCCCTGCCCGGACCCCTTGTCGGGATGGCTCCGCTGCGTGTACAGGCGGGCCGTGAAGGTTCGCACGGTGGGGTTCTCGTACAGGTCACGCAGCGTCGGGTCGGTGCCGCCGCCCTGTTCCCGAAGCAGGGACACGGCGTGGGCCGCGAGCAGGGAGTGCCCGCCGAGGTCGGTGAAGAAGTCGGCCTCGGCCGACACCTCCTCGGAAGGGACGCCGAGCGCGTGGGCCCACGCGTCACGGACGCGTGCCTCCCGCGCGCCGCAGACCGGGGCCACGTGATCGGATGCCGCGAGACGGCGGCCGGACGGCCGGGGCAACCGCGCGCGGGCGGTCTTGCCGCTCGGCGAGAGCGGCAACCGGTCAAGGAAGTCCAACGTATCCGGGACCATGTAGGGCGGCAGTGCCCGCACCAGGCGGTCGTGCAGCCGGGCGGCGAGAGCCGCTTCCTCGGCGCCGCCGTCCGCCGCCCGCACGACATACCCGGCCAGAACCTGCTGCTCAGCACCCTCGCGCGGGACGAGCGCCGCGGCTGCCTGCGCGATGCCCGGGTCCTCCATCAGTACGCTCTCGATCTCCTCCAGCGACACCCGGTAACCGCGGATCTTCACCTCCGCGTCACTACGCCCGAGATACTCGATCTCCCCCTGCGCGGTCATCCTGCCGAGGTCACCGGTGCGGTACAGGCGCCCGCCCCCGGGCGCGAGGGCGTGACGGACGAAACGGTCGGCGGTCAGGTGGGCGCGGCCGACGTAGCCTCGGGCAAGCCCCGGCCCGCCCAGGCAGATCTCCCCGACGGCCCCCCGCGGAACCGGTTCGCGCCGCTCGTCGAGGAGGACCACCGTGTACGTCGGCAGGGGGCGGCCGATGGTCACCGGACGTCCCGGGCGCAGTTCCTGAACGGTGGCCGTGACGGTTGCCTCGGTCGGCCCGTAGGTGTTGACCATGCGCCGTCCCGGCCTGCTCCAGCGTTCGACCAGCGCGGCGGGGCACGCCTCCCCGCCGACGAAGATGCTGCGCAGGAGCGGGAGGTCCCGGGGGATGGTCGCCAGCAGGGTGGGCACGCAGTACAGGACGGTCACCCTCTGCCGGTCCAGGAAGTCGGCGAGTTCCGCCCCCAGCCGTCCCGCGCCCGTGGGGCCCGCGACGAGTGTGGCGCCGGCTGCCCAGGTGGGCCAGATCTCCTCGATCGAGAAGTCGAAGGAGATGGTCATGCCCTGGTACACGCGGTCCGAGGGCTGGATGTCGTAGACCGGGGAGACGACCCGCACGAAGTTGCGGATGCTCGACCGGGCGATCTCGACCCCCTTGGGCCTGCCGCTGGACCCTGAGGTGTACATCACATAGGCCAGCGGGTCCGTCCCGCTGCTCGTCCCTTCGGACGGCCGCGTGGTGGGCAGCACCGCCAGGTCCTCAGCGACGGAGTCCGTCTCGAGGACCGCGCATCTCTTGCGGGACACGCCCTGGATCGCGTCGGCCGCACAGGTGGAGGCGGTCAGCACGGCATCGACACCAGCGTCCCGGAGGATGTGGGTCACCCGGTCGGCGGGCGCTGCCGGATCGACCGGCACGAACGCCGCACCCGCCTTGCACACGCCGAGCAGGCTCACGTACATCTCCACCGACCTCGGCAGGAGCAACGCCGCACGGCTGTCGGGGCCGATGTCGAGACGGCGCAGCCGGTGGGCGACCTGGTTGGCCCGGGCGTCCAGTTCGGCATAGGACAGACTTCGGCCTGCGCACTCGAGGGCCACGGCGCGCGGGGTGCGGTCGCAGGCGTCCTCGAAGAACCGGTTCAGTCCGGTGACGCCCCCGGCCGCCGGCCCCGTGCGGTCCTGGCTCGGGGGGACAGACGGAACAGTGGTGTCGGACTTCATGGTGCTTCCCTGGATCGCGGTCCCGCAGTGGTGCGGTGGACTCGGCCCGGGCCTGGGACGCGCAGCCGTCCCAGCCACTCCTCCAGCCTGGATGCCACTCGCTGAGAGGATGCTGAGAAGCGGCCGGCGCAGGCGGTCGGTGGACGGCAACAGAACGGATGCCGCCTCGCTCGCCGGGCGAGGGCGCACCATGAGGGACGAGACAGCACGTGGTGCGAGTCGCCGTCGTCGCCGCTCTGGACGCCGTCGTCCTTCTCGCTCGCTGTCCCCCCTGGCCCTGGCCATCCGCTCGGCCCTGCACGCCGACCAGCGCGACACCGTCGACCGGGCCGCCCTGGCCGGGGGCTGGCCGCGTGAGTCCGGAAGTCCGGACTACGTGACCGGCGACCCCGCGGAACTGCCCCCATCCCCGGCCGGCGGGCACCTCGCCGGAAGAGGCGCCGCCACCTTCCGGGACTGCGGGCGCGCCGCGGGGAGAAAGTGGTCAGTTCTCTCGCGGCCGTCCGGCCAGAGCTTCCTGTGTCGCGGCCCAGGAGGCGAGCAGGCGCAGGCCCTCTTCGGAGGGTGAACCGGGTTCGGCCGTGTAGACGGTGACGGTGAGGCCGGGCTCGGCCGCCATTTCCAACCCCTCGAACGCAAGGGTCAGGTCGCCGACGGCATGGTGGTGGAAATTCTTGGTGCCGGTGCCGTGGTGGCGGACGTTGTGGGCGCCCCAGCGGGTGCGGAAGTCGTTGCTGCGGGTGGATAGCTCGCCGACGAGGTCATGAAGCTCCTTGGCGTGGGGGTTGCGGCCGGCCTCGGTGCGCAGGATCGCGACGGTGACGTCGGCGGCCAGGCCCCAGTCGGGGTAGAAGCGGCGGGACGCGGGGTCCAGGAAGGTGAAGCGGGCGAGGTTCGCCTGGTTGTGGGGGTTCGCGTAGACGTCGCTGTAGAAGGCGTGGGCGAGGGCGTTGGTGCCGAGGATGTCCATGCGGCCGTTACGGACGAAGGCGGGGCCTGCGGTGATCGCGTCGAGCGTCCACTGCAGGCTCCGGTGCGGGGTCCACTGCCGGGCGGGGCGTCGGCGTCGGGGGCGGGTGAGGGTGTCGGAGCCGTCGGCGGCCTGGGCCAGGTGGAGGAGGTGGGCACGTTCGGCGTCGTCGAACTGGAGGGCGCGGGCGACGGACTCGAGGACGGCGGGGGAGGCACCGGCGAGGTTGCCCCGTTCGAGCTTGGCGTAGTACTCCACGCTCATGTCGGCGAGGGCCGCAACCTCGCTGCGGCGCAGCCCGGGGACGCGGCGCCGGGTCCCGGAGGGCAGTCCGGCCTGCTCGGGGGTGATCTTGGCTCGCCGCGAGGTGAGGAACTCGCGGACCTCCTGTTGGTTGTCCACCCTTCGACCGTACGTGCAGCAGGCTGCATGAGGGATGTACTGCCGGTACACCCATCGACGGTGACTGGCTGGCCGCCGCGAGGAGCGGTTACCTGGAGGACGTAGCGCTGTCCCGGCCGTCGGTCGGCAGGGGACGGGGCCGCCCGACCTCGGCGCGCGGTCGCCTCGCGACCCGGGGACGGTCGCACGCGGACCGCTTACAGCGGCCGACTTCACGTGAGCAAAGGAACTTTCATGCGCGGCGCAGTGATCCACGCCCCCGGTGACGTCCGCTTCGGGACGCTGGACGACCCGAAGATCCTCCACCCCACCGACGCGGTCATCCGCACGGCCGTCACCTGTGTGTGCGGCTCCGACCTGTGGCCCTGGCGTGGCCTGGAGCCGATCGGCGACGCCCGTCCGATGGGGCACGAGTACGTCGGCTTCGTCGAGGAGGTCGGCTCCGAGGTCACGGCCGTGAAGCCGGGCCAGTTCGTCGTCGGCTCGTTCGCGACCTCGGACAACACCTGCGCCAACTGCCGTAACGGCTTCCCGTCGAACTGCCTGCACCGCGAGTTCATGAGCACCTGCCAGGCCGACTACGTCCGTATCCCCAACGCCCAGGGCACCCTGGTCGCCACTGACGAGGTGCCGGGCGAGGAGCTCTGGCCCGGTCTGCTGGCCGTCTCCGACGTCATGGGCACCGGCTGGTGGGCCGCCGACGCCGCCGAGGTGAAGCCCGGATCCACCGCCGTGGTCGTGGGCGACGGGGCAGTCGGCCTGTGCGCGGTGATCGCCGCCAAGGAGATGGGTGCCGAGCGGATCATCGCCATGAGCCGCCATGAGTCCCGGCAGAAGCTGGCCCGCGAGTTCGGCGCCACCGACATCGTCACCGAGCGAGGCGACGAGGGCATCGCCCGGATCAAGGACCTCACCGACGGCATCGGCGCCGACAGCGTGCTGGAGTGCGTGGGCACCGCGCAGGCCATGCAGCAGGCGATGCACTCCGCCCGCCCCGGCGGCAACGTCGGCTTCGTCGGCGTCCCGCACGACGTCGCCATCGACGGGCAGGAACTGTTCTTCTCCCACGTCGGCCTGCGCGGCGGCCCCGCCCCCGTGCGCCGCTACCTGCCCGACCTCATCGAACGCGTCATGACCGGCCGGATCGACCCGGGCAAGGTCTTCGACCTCACCCTGCCCCTCGACCAGGTCGCCGAGGGCTACAAGGCCATGGACGAGCGCCGAGCCATCAAGGCACTCCTCAAGCCCTGACCCCGCACCCTTCGGCTCCCGGGGCCGAACGCCCCCCCGCCCCTCGAGGAGGACCTCCAGCATGACCACGTTCGCTCTCGTCGGTGCCGGTCCCGGCCTGGGGCCGGCCACAGCCCGCCGCTCCCAAGCAGGGGACCTGGCCCACTACGCACCTTGGCGCAACCTGGCCCTCTTCCACTGCGACGGCGAGAGGTCCCCGGGCCTCGTCATCCTCGGGCGCCTCGACGACAACCAGGACATCGACGGGCCGGCCACCGCCGACCGCGTCACCATCGAACCCCTGACGTGACCTGACTCGGCCCGCACACCCACTCGGCATACCGCCGCCGCCCCCACGCACCGCACGGAAAGAGCGAAGCCCGTTGAACCCCACGTACGACTTCACCGGCATGGTCGCCTTTGTCACCGGAGCCTCATCCGGCATGGGCCTGGCCACGGCACGCGCCTTCGCCGAAGCGGGCGCCGCCGTCGGCCTCGCCGACATCGACGAAGCCGCCCTCGACACGGCGGCACGGCAGCTCACCGACGAAGGCCACAGGGCGCTTGCCCTCACCTGCGACGTCACCGACGAGTCCCAGGTCGCCTCAGCCGTCGACCGCACGGTGGAAACCTTCGGACGCCTGGACATGGCCTACAACAACGCCGGCATCCAGATCCCGCCCGCCGACGCCGCCGAGGAAGCGGGCGACATCTTTGACCGCGTCCACGCCGTCAACCTGCGCGGCATCTGGGCGAGTATGAAGCACGAGCTGCGTCACATGCGCGTCCAGGGCAGCGGAGCGATCGTCAACTGCTCCTCCCTGGGCGGCCTGGTCGGCATCCCCGGCCGCGCCTCGTACCACGCCAGCAAGCACGGCGTCATCGGTCTGACCGGCAGCGCCGCCCTGGAGTACGCCCCGCGCGGCGTCCGCATCAACGCGATCTGCCCTGGCACCGTCGACACCCCCATGGTGAGCGACATGATCGCCAAGGGCGAACTCGACCGTGCCGAGGCCGAAGCGAACCAGCCGATCCACCGTCTCGGCACCGCCGACGAGGTTGCGCAAGCCGTCCTGTGGTTGTGCAGCCCCGGCGCCGGCTTCGTCGTCGGCGTCGCGCTGCCCGTCGACGGCGGCTACGTCGCCCAGTGACCACCGAGCCGGCGAGCGGCTCCCCCGGTGGGGCCGACCCGATACGCAGCAAGGAGTGACAGCATGCCCAAGCAGTCCGCGCCCAAGGACCTGGAGGCAATCGCACCCAAGCTCGTCGAGGTCACCAACGAGGTGCTCTTCGGTGACGTATGGGAACGTCCCGGGCTCTCACCGCGCGACCGCAGCCTGGTGACCGTCAGTGTCCTCGCCGCGCTCTACCGCAGCGAACAGCTGCCCTATCACCTGGGCGTGGCGCTGGCGAACGGCCTGAGCGTCGAGGAGCTCTCCGAGGCCATCACCCACCTGGCCTTCTACGCCGGCTGGCCCAACGCCATGACCGCGATCAACCAGCTCAAGAAGCTCACCGAAGAGCGCGACTCCTGATACCCGCACACCACTTCCCTGCAGCCGCACAGCAAGGAACCCCTTCCGTGGAAATCGTCACGCAGACCCCGACCGCCAAGGCCCCCGCCGTGCGCTTCACCGGCGACGTCTACCTCAACATGATCGAGGCCCCCGCCGAGCCGGCCCGGCTGGCGACCGCCCTGGTCCGCTTCACCCCCGGTGCCCGCACCAACTGGCACTCCCACGCCAACGGCCAGACCCTCTACATCACCGACGGTGTCGGCCTCGTCGGCACCCGTGACGGCGACGTCGTACGCGTCAGTGCCGGCCAGACCGTCAAGTGCCCGCCCGGTGAGGAGCACTGGCACGGCGGCACCGACACCACGCTCATGGCACACATCGCCATGGTCGTCGGCGATGCTCACGGTGACGGCACCACCTGGCTGGAACCCGTGACCGACGAGCAGTACGCCGCAGCGCTCGCCACCGCCACCCGCTGAGGGCCCCTGGGACGGTCGATGCGCGAGTGATGGGACGCACGCCCGGCCACTCAATCTGTGGCGGTGCCAGGAGGCGTTCTCATGGACACGCGGCGCTCATGAGCGTGAGGCGGCTGAGCAGGTAGTCGTAGAGACCAGGCGTCGCGCCCGCCTCTGATGATCTGCTCGGGGCGGTCGTGCGGCGGGGTCGGCCGGGGCCGGCGGTTGCCGGTGAGAAGACGATCACCTCTCGGGAAGGCCGCACCGCATCAGGTGCCGCGCTGTGCGAAAGCTGACGGGCCGACCCCGCCATCCCTCATGTTGCTGCATTCATTTTGTTGTTGCAAGATCATCGCAATAGAGGTCTAGGCTGTCCCCGGACGATCACCCACCCGGAAAGGGGACGTGCCTGATGGGCACCTACGCGCTTCCTGACCTGCCGTACGACTACTCCGCGCTGGCGCCTGCCATCACCGGGGAGATCCTGGAACTGCATCACGCCAAGCACCACGCCGCCTACGTCAAGGGCGCCAACGACACGCTGGAGCAGCTCGCCGAGGCCCGCGAGAAAGACCAGATCACGCCGACCGGGCTGGTCGGGCTGGAGAAGACGTTCGCCTTCAACCTCTCCGGGCACGTCCTGCACTCGATCTTCTGGCAGAACCTGTCCCCGGACGGCGGCGACCGCCCCGACGGAGCCCTCGCCGGTGCCATCGACGAACACCTCGGCGGCTTCGAGCAGTTCAAGAAGCAGCTCACCGTGGCCACCAGTAGCGTGCAGGGCTCCGGCTGGGGCGTGCTCGCCTGGGAGCCCCTCGGTAAGCGCCTGATCGTGGAGCAGGTCTACGATCACCACGGCAACGTCGGCCAGGGCAGCACCCCGCTCCTGGTCTTCGACGCCTGGGAGCACGCCTACTACCTGCAGTACAAGAACGTCCGCCCCGACTACGTCACCAAGCTGTGGGACCTGGTCAACTGGGAGGACGTCGCCGCCCGTTACAGCGCGGCGGCCGGTGCCTGATCACCTCTGACGGATCGTACGTCCGCCGCTCAGTCGCCGTCGGCGATGCAGTGCTTCAGCAGGTCGGCGGCGACGGGGTCGACGATCCGGTAACGCACCACACGCCCCTCCTTCTCACCCACGACAACGCCTGCGGCGCGGAGCAGGCGGAGGGCCTGGGACACGGCGGGGTCGTTCATACCGGTCGCGACCGCGAGGTCCGAGACGGCGAGGGGTCCTGCTCGGTCCAGGGCCAGAAGGAGGGCGAGGCGTCCAGGGTCGGAGAGCAGGGAGAACCGCTCGGCCCAGGCGTGGACGTGGCCGGGCTCGCCGATGGCGGCGATGGCGTCGCAGACCCGGTGTCCGTCGATGGTGCGGCGGTCGGCGCGCTCGGCGGGGACGAGGTGCATGGGGGCATTCTCCCAGTGGGCCCGATGTGATCTTGAATACCCGCGTGGCTGCGCAGCTATGCAGGGGAAGGCTGCCGCCCCTACGGTTGCGGGGCCGTGGTGTTCGGGAAGACCGGTGACAGTCCCTCGTGGTTCGAGGGGCTCAGGCCGGAGCGGCCCTCGCCACTGTGATCGGGGAGTTTCCGTCCCAGTTGTGCACGGTCACTGTTCGCCGCCAGGGGGATGGGAAGGCCGGGACGGACACGCGTCACCCGTAAGCCAGGAGACCGGCCACGGCATCTCACGAAGTGATCCACGAGGTGCTGGAGCGTGACCGTATGACCCTGCCCACAGGACCCACCGGGCCCACCGAACTCACCACGTTTCAGTGGCGGCGCGAGGACACCGTCCGCACCGCCGGACTCCTGGCGGTGATAGCCGCCCTGCACGTCGTCGCCTTCGGGGTGCTGTTCCTGCTCGTCGTGCCCGGCCACTACGAGATCGGCTCGGAGGCGTTCGGCATGGGGCTCGGTGTGACCGCGTACACGCTGGGGATGCGGCACGCCTTCGACGCCGATCACATCGCCGCGATCGACAACACCACTCGCAAGCTGATGGCCGACGGCAAGCGGCCGGTCTCGGTGGGCTTCTGGTTCGCGCTCGGCCACTCCAGCGTGGTGGTCGTCATGGCCGCCCTGGTCGTGGGCGGCGCACAGCTCGCCGGCACCCTGATGAACGACGACTCCCGTACCCACCAGGTCCTGGGCATCGTCGGCACGACTGTCTCCGGGGCCTTCCTGTATCTCATCGCCGCGCTCAACCTCGTGGCGCTCGCCGGAATCCTGCGGGTCTTCAGGGCGATGCGCTCCGGCACGTACGACGAGGCCGCTCTCGAACAGCACCTGGACTCACGGGGGTTCATGAACCGTGTCCTGGGCCGCTTCACCAAGTCCATCACGCGCCCTGGACAGATGTTCCCGCTCGGCTTCCTCTTCGGCCTCGGCTTCGACACCGCCACCGAGGTCACCCTGATGGTGATGGCGGGCAGCGGCGCGGCGGCCGGCCTGCCCTGGTACGCGCTCCTCTGCCTGCCGCTGCTGTTCGCCGCCGGGATGAGCCTGTTCGACACCCTCGACGGCACCTTCATGAACTTCGCCTACCAGTGGGCCTTCTCCAACCCGGTCCGCAAAGTCTTCTACAACCTCACCATCACCGGCCTGTCCATCGCCGTCGCCTTCCTCATCGGCACCATCGAGCTCGTCGGCGTACTCCACGACAAGTTCGACCTGCGCGACGACGTCACCGGCTGGATCGCCGGGCTGGACTTGGACAACGTCGGCTACATCATCGTCGGGGTGTTCGTTGCCGTGTGGGCCGCGGCGCTGGCGTACTGGCGGCTCGCCAAAGTGGAACAGAGGTGGGCAGCCCGCCTTGCCGAGGGCAGTTGACGTGCGGATCACTTGCCCGCCGTCTCAAGGCAGGGCGATGCCGTCCAGCTTGCCCGCCTTGGCGTCGTCGACCAGGTGGGAGAACTGGTCGGCGCTCATCTGGACGTGCTGGCCGAAGTCGTCGGTCAGCACGATCCGGCGCTCGGCCGGGGCGCTTGGGTCGACGAAGAGCTGGGGACAACCGCAGTCGCATGCTCCGCAGAAGGTCGCCACTGGTTCCAGTTCACTGATGTCGGTCATGCCTCTCCACCTCTGTGGTGCGGGTCTGCGGCGCGTCGGTGTCTGCCGACCGGCGGTCGCGGAGGAATGCTCGGGGGATACCCGGTGCGAGCGGGGCGCACGCGCGCCTCGGCCGGACGCGCGGGGGCGTGGGCGTGGGCGTGGGAGAGGGGCGCTCGTGCTCCATCGCGTGCTCCCGTTGCTTCCACGTGGTCGTAGGTGCCGGGAACTGAACGGTGCCCGTGTCCGACCCGTAAGGAGGGAGCAGGCTTGACGGGGTGGGACGTGGGCGGTGGTGCGCGTGCGCAGGCCGGGGGAAAGATCCCTTAACGGCATGGCAGCATCGGGGAACGTGAGTGTGTCCCTGGCGGTACGGAGTCTGCGCGCGGCGGTGTTCGCCGTGCTGTGCGTGCTGCTCGCCGCCGGTGCACATGCCCTGGCCATGGGCGTGACGCCGCCGGTGTGGATGCAGGTCGCCGGGTTCGTGCCGGTCTTCGTGGCCGGCTGTCTGTTGGGCGGGCGGGAACGCTCGCTGGCCGGCATCGGTGGCGGGACGCTGGTCACCCAGGCCGGCCTGCACCTTGCTTTTGACGCCGCCCGCCCTCATGCCGCGATGGCCATGCAGGGCATGCGGGCGATGCACGGCATGCCGATGAGCCATTCTCATGCGCTGACACCGCACGCCACCGCCGCCCATGTCGGGGCGACCGCTCTGCTGACGTGGTGGCTGCGGCGCGGTGAGGCCGCGTTGTGGTCGGTGCTGCGGCGGGCGGTCGCGTTCGTGCCGGGGCTTGTCGCCTGGTGGCAGGTGGTGAGCGGAGTTCACGGCGAACCGCGCGCGCCGATCCCCGCACTGCGGGCTGCCGGTGCGGTGAGCCCCCTGCGGCAGGCACTCCTGCGACACGCGGTACACCGGCGTGGGCCGCCGGCGGGGATGTCGTACGCGTTCTGACCCCCGACATTCCTCCCGAGTACGGAGACCCCACGCACCCATGTCCACGACTTGTACCACCACCCTGCGCCGGGCCGGCGTCGTCGCCGCCCTCGCCGCCGCCGGCATCCTTACCGCCGCCGGTGTCGCCTCCGCGCACGTCACCGTTCACCCCGACAGCTACGCCAAGGGCGCCACGGACGGTGTCCTCACCTTCCGCGTCCCCAACGAGGAGGACGGAGCGAGCACCACCAAGGTCCAGGTCTTCCTGCCCACCGACCACCCCGTCCTCGGTGTGCTGGTCTCCCCGCAGGACGGCTGGACCGCCAAGGTCACCGACACCAAGCTGAAGACGCCGATCAAGACCGACGACGGCACCATCACCGACGCCGTCTCCGAGATCACCTGGACCGGCGGGAAGATCGACCCCGGCCACTACGAGGACTTCAACGTCGCCTTCGGCCAGCTCCCCGACGACACCGACCAGCTGACCTTCAAGGCCCTCCAGACCTACTCCGACGGCAAGACCGTGCGCTGGATCGAAGAGGCGTCCGGCGGCGACGAGCCCGAGAACCCGGCACCTGTGCTCAAGCTCACCGCCAAGGGCGCGGAGGAAGGCAGCAGCGCCTCGGCCTCCACGCCGGCCGAGACCTCGAAGAGCGCAGAGAGCGCCAAGCCGGCCGCGTCGAACAGCGACTCCACCGCCCGCGGGCTCGGCATCGCCGGACTGATCGTGGGCGTCCTGGGGCTCGCGGCGGCGGTGTTCGCCGTCATGCGTAGCCGCTCCGCAGGATCCCGGGCCGAGTAGAGCCGATTCGAGCCGAGTAGAGCGCCTGCCCCGCCGACCGTGACCCGTCGGCGGGGCACTCCGCCCCCGCCGCAAAGAAAGCGACTGTCGGCGGGGAACTCACCGTCCGCACCTTCCGACTCCTCTGCGAGAACGGACAGAAGGTGGGATGGACGGTCTGGATGTACGGATGCGCCAGGTCGCCTGTCGGCACGGCCGGGTCGGGGCCGTGCGCGACGTCGATCTCGACATCGAGGCGGGCGCGCGGGTGGCTCTGACCGGTACCAACGGGTCAGGCAAGACCACGCTGATACGCGCAATGCTGGGCCTGCACCGCCAGGCCGACGGGCAGATCTTGGTCGGCGGCCGGGGCACCGGCACGGCGGCTGAGTGGGCGTGGCGCCGCCGGGCGTGCGCCTGGATTCCGCAGAAGCCCGCCGTGGGCCGCTTCCCGCTGCTGGGACGCGAGTTGCTGGCGAGCACCGGGGCCCCCGCGAAGCGGAGGAGGCGGTGGACAAGCTCGGCGTCGGACCGCTGACCGGCCGTCCGCTGCACACGCTGTCCGGGGGCCAGTTGCAGCGCATGTATCTGGCCCGCGCGGTCGGCTGTGTCGCCGCCGGGGCCGGGGTGCTGCTGGCCGACGAGCCCACCGCCGCCCTCGACTTCGCCGGGCAGGCCCGAGTGGGCTATTTCCAACCTGAATTCGCTGGTCATGGGGCTGGTGTGAAGTAGTGGGTGAGGTTCTCGTGCTGGTCGCAGGTCAGATCGCCAGCAGGTGATCGTCTGTCACGGGGTGGTTCCCGTGGATCCCATCACGCGACCCTGCTGCCGCGGGCGTTGCTGGTGCTGACGAACACCGAGGTCGTCCGGTGACATGCGATCACCCTGAGGCGATCATGCCGCCAACCGTCTTGAGGAACCCACCCGCAGCTCACGCCAGAGCCAGTGACCTGCAGAAATCAAGATGAAAAGACTCCGTTGTCCACGCTCAGTTCGATCTCGGCCACGTCCGCACCCTCTCCGCGGTTCGCGCCGACTACGCCCACTCACAAGACGAGACGTCGGCACGACTGCGCCGACCCGATCGGGCATCTCCGCACGCTGAACCGACTCTTCCCGACCCGAACCTCCGGCCCCGTCCGCGGCGACCTGTCCCACCCCGGCCCGTACGGCGGGCATCCTTGCGACGAACCACGAAAGACCGACAGAGCGAAAACCCACGCGGCGAGCACGACCGAAATCGCGATCGTCCACCGCGCCACGGGCGTGTGCCTGAGTGAGGGCAGAGGATGGTCGACGCGTGCACGGTGGGCGTGGCCCTGAACCGGCATGCCGCACAGGTACGGGATGGCCTCGCCGCAGGCGCTGATCCGGCCTGCGGCCTCATCGCAGGGTCTGCGAGAACCACGGCAGTCAAGACGTCACAACACCGGCAGGAATCGGACCCTTGCGGAAGATTAGAAGTTCTTCTAATCTCCTGTGGGCAGGTCAGCTCTCAGTACGGGTCGAGTCACTGGCTGAAGAGACATCATCGCGACCTGGGAGCCGGAAGGCTCTCGTCGGCCAACCTGGGCAGGAGGGTCCCACGGAGATCAGACACACAACGATGTCCGATATGAGCGACTCCTTCGCGTCGGGCAACGCCGACGCGGATGGATCAACGGGGGCCGGGCGGTAACCCGCCACCCGCATGCCGCACCGCCGGACGACCAGGGTCCACCTCTGGTCGACCGACCTCGCCGCGCTACGGCAATCTTCCTCGCCGTCGTCGGCTGCATCAGATCGAAGGCCCGCCGTGTCACGGCGGGACCGAGTCCTCCACGACACCACCCACAACCGGAAACGGCAGCTCTGCTCGACGCGCTGCCAAGACTGCGTCAAGTCGGCGGTGCAACGCAAGCACCGCCGAGCCCAGTAGCCGGGGCATCGGTTTCCCGTCGGTAAGAAGTGCCTCATTGCCTCCGGCACGAAAGCGGTGCCGTCGGTGTGCCCTGCTCACTCGCCACCCCACCCTGCTCGGCAGGGAAGATTCAGGAGAGTTTGATGCCCGACGCCGCACTCCTCGCCGCGCTCCAGTCCTGGACAGTCGACGACTCCCGTAACCGAGGTCTGAAGCGCTGGTCGCGCTCACCGGCCGGCGTTCTCGACCTGACCGTCGCGGAGATGGACTTCCCGATCGCCGAGCCGATCATGGTGGCGGTCCGGGATGCCGTCGAACGGCAGGCGTTCGGCTATCCGCTGACCGAGGAGTACACCCGGTTCCAGGCCGTCACCGCCCACTGGCTGCGGCAACGTGGGCTGAGCATCCCCACGGACCATGTCTTCATGGTCTCCGACGTGTTGAAAGGGCAGGAGCTGGCTCTCGACCGCTTCACCCGTCGTGACGCCCCGGTCGTGGTGGTAACCCCGACCTACAGCGCGTTCTTCGAGACGCTCTGGATCACGCGGCGTACCGCGATCGAGGTTCCGCTGGCTGAGACCGCGGAGGGTTACCGGCTCGACATCGACGCGATTGAGGACGCGTTTCGCGCGGGAGCGTCGACGCTGCTGCTGTGCAACCCCAGCAATCCGACGGGCACCGTGCACAGCCGAGATGAGCTGATCCGGCTGGCCGACCTCGCGGGCGCCTACGACGTACGGGTGATCAGTGACGAGGTACACGCCCCCCTCTCCTATCCAGGTGTGGAGTATGTCAGCTACGCCTCGGTGTCGCCTGCGGCGGCCGCCACCGCGATCACGGTGACCAGCGCCAGCAAGACCTGGAACATCCCCGGTCTGCGGTGCGCGGTCATCGCGTTCACCAACGTCCACGACCTCAAGATCTGGCACGCGCTGCCCATCGGCGCGAAGGGCGGCATCTCCCCGCTGGGCATCAGCGCGACGATCGCCGCCTTCGAGGGCGGCCAACCCTGGCTGGACGCCGCACTCGCCCTCCTGGAGGGCAAGCGCGACCTCGTCGTCTCCGGCCTGAACGGCCTCGGCTACGGCGAGCTGATCCATGCGCCGGCCGCGACCTACCTGGGCTGGGCGGATCTCCGCGGGCTCGGCCTCGAGTCACCGCACACGTGGCTGCGGGAGGAGGCAGGTGTCGCGGTGACGCCCGGCGCCGATCACGGCGCGGCTGGTTCCGGCTTCGTCCGGATCAACCTCGCCACCCCCGACGCGCAACTGCACGACTTCCTCGACCGCATGGAACGCGTCCTCGAGTCGGCTCCGGCGGTTCGGCGATGACGGCGCCGTTCGACACCGTGGACTCCAGGCGCTGGTGGCACGGTGCGTAGCAGACCGGTACCCCGGCAGGAGCCCCTACGACCTCGCGCGTCGTGTGACCGGCCTGCTGACCGAGAAGATCAGCGAAGTGGCGGACCCGACGGTGGCGAGCGGGCCGTCCGGGACAAATCCGTGTGATGTCTGACAGGTCTGCGAGAAATCCACCCGACCCTTGTCGAACCGGTCTGCGGAGCAGGCCCTTGCTGGGAGGATGTCCATGCCCACGACCAGAATCCAGGAGCCGGGCGGCCCCGGCACACTGCCCGGCGCGTGGCCGGGGGACGCCGGCCTGATCGTTCGGCAACGGCGTCACCGGGGCCGGCAGTTCGCCTCGGCCGTCGTCGTCCTGCTCGGCGTCTACGTGCTGATCTCGGTGGCGACGAACGAGCGGTTCGGATGGGGGGTGGTCGCTGATCACCTCTTCAATCCGGTCATTCTCGCCGGTCTGCGAAGCACACTGCTGCTGACGCTGTACTCGACCCTGATCGGCCTCGGGCTGGGGGCGGTCATCGCGGTCATGCGGCTGTCACCGATCCGTGTGCTCTCGGTGCCGGCGTGGCTCTTCGCCCTGTTCTTCCGCGGTACGCCGCTGCTCGTCCAAGTGATCTTCTGGTACAACCTCGCGGCGCTCTACCCCACGGTGTCCCTGGGCATCCCGGGAATCGGGACGCTCTACCAGGGCGATGTCAACACGCTGATCACCCCGATCGCCGCCGGGCTGCTGGCGTTGGGGCTCAACGAGGCCGCCTACATGTCCGAGATCATCCGGGCGGGCATCATCGGCGTCGACAAGGGCCAGGTCGAGGCGGCGAAATCCCTCGGGATGCGGCCGATGCGGGTGCTGCGCCGGGTGGTGTTCCCGCAGGCCATGCGGACGATCATCCCGCCGACCGGTAACGAAGTGATCGGCCTGCTCAAGAGCACCTCGCTGGTGAGCGTCATCGCTGTACCGGAACTGCTGTTCTCCGCGCAGGTCATCTACGCCCAGAACCTGGAGACGATCCCCCTGCTCGTCGTGGTCTCGATCTGGTACATGGTCATCACCACGATCATGTCGGTCGGCCAGT
This sequence comes from Streptomyces sp. NPDC002520, assembly GCF_053595235.1. Classification (NCBI taxonomy): domain Bacteria; kingdom Bacillati; phylum Actinomycetota; class Actinomycetes; order Kitasatosporales; family Streptomycetaceae; genus Streptomyces; species Streptomyces sp. NPDC002520. Next base: position 224,117 of record NZ_JBSFXG010000010.1, read on the forward strand.
TCTATCTGGAGCGGCGCTACGGGCGCGGGTCCGGCCGTGATGCACCCCGCAGCCTGTTCCAGATCATCGGGACGTCACTCACCCGGTCCCACGCTCCACGGCCCACCACCTCGGAAGGTGCTCCCTCATGACATCGCCGGAGAGCCGCGGCCCCATGCTCGTCGCGCACCGCGTCCGAAAGAACTTCGCGCACATCGAGGTGCTCAAGGACATCTCGTTCACCGTCGAGCAGGGGGAGGTGGTGTGCCTGATCGGTCCCTCCGGTTCCGGAAAGAGCACGCTGCTGCGCTGCGTCAACCACCTGGAGGCGCCGACAAGCGGGTGGTTCAAGGTCGATGGCGCGTTCGTCGGATACCGGAAAGCAGGCACTCACCTGTATGAGCAGCGGGAACGGGTTGCCTGCCGGATGCGCTCGGAAATCGGCATGGTGTTCCAGGCATTCAACCTGTTCCCGCACATGACAGCGCTCCAGAACGTGATCGAGGGTCCGGTCCAGGTGAAGCGTGAGTCGAAGAGTGCGGCCCGGGAACACGCGACGGAGTTGCTGCGCCGAGTCGGTCTGGGCAGCAAGGCCGACCGGTACCCCAAGCAGTTGTCGGGCGGCGAGCAGCAACGCGTGGCCATCGCCCGGGCGCTCGCCATGCGCCCGAAGCTGATGCTGTTCGATGAGCCGACCTCCGCGCTCGACCCCGAACTCGTCGGCGAGGTCCTCGACGTCATGCGCGCCCTGGCGGCCGAAGGCATGACGATGATCATCGCGACCCACGAGATGGGCTTCGCCGCGGACGTTGCGGACACCGTGATCTTCATGGACCAGGGCGTCATTGTGGAGCGCGGGACGGCCGACCAGGTGATCGCGAGTCCGGCCAACCCTCGCACCCAGCGTTTCCTGCGCAACCTCGACCGGATCGGGGGAGCGGCGTCCACCACGGAGTCCGCGTAACACGAACGTCATCACATCGTGCGAAATGGTCACAGCCGACCTCTTGAATAGAGATTAGAGATATTTCTAATCTCGTCGTCGCGGGCCTTCCTCTTCCGAAGGGAATCCAGATGGCCGTCCTGATCTCCGACCTCGTCGATCGCATGATCGCCGCCCGCAGCGATCGATACAGGCATCCCGAGCCCTCCGGAAAGGAGCACCGTACAGCCTCGCTCGTCGCCGGGGCGCTGCGTGCGATCCCGGCCGGCGTCGACCTTCGAGGAACGGTCGGCACCTGTACCGACCAGGACCTCGATGTCATCCACCGACGCGTGTCGGAGATCGCGGCGGGCGTTGCCTCCGCGCACGGCGGCACCGCCGCCGTCGGCTTCAAGGACGACACCTGTCCGGCCGGCACCAACGACCCGGTCATCGCCGGCCTGGGCCTGGTCACCGATGCCGCTCGAAAGATCGTCGGAGAAGCCGACGTGAGCGCCGACATGGTCATCGGGGGAGCCGACGACATGTCAGAGATCTTGCTGGACGTACCCGGCTACTACTTCTTCGTCGGCGGCGCCAACGAGACGCGCGGCTTGACCGCGGATGTGCACAGCCCGGACTTCGACTTCGACGGGGCGGCGTCCGCGGGTCGCCACGACACGCCGCTGACCAGTGCCTTCACCATCCTGTCCGCACTCGACACCCCGGATGCCAATCCCAACACGAAAGAAGAAGGACAATGAGCACCTCACGACTGGCCGGCCTGGCAGCCGCTCTCACCTCTGCAGCACTGCTCTCGGCGTGCGGTATCGGCGAGGCGGACTCGCCCGCGCCGGCCGCGGGCACTCCCAGCGTGACGATGTCCGCGAATGCCGACATCGCGAAGCTGGTCCCGCAGGAGATCAAGCACCGGGGCTACATCACGGTCGTGACCGACGTGACCTACCCGCCCTTCGGACTCCTGGAGAAGGACGGCAAGACCTTCGCCGGAATTGACGTCGACATGGCGAAGGCGCTGGAACCGCTGCTCGGCGTCGATGTCCGCGTGGTCAATGCCGGCTTCGACGCCTTCATCCCCGGCCTCCAGGCCGACCGGTACGACGCCGGGTTCAACGCGATCACTGACCTGCCCGACCGGCGCAAGGTCGTCGACTTCATCGACTTCATGCAGAACGGCGGTGTATTCGTCACAGCGCCGAGCAGCACAGTGAAGATCAAGGAGCTGACGTCGGTCTGCGAGCATTCGGCCGGGGCAGAGAAGGGCAGCGACACCGTCTCCCTGCTGCAGGGCCTCGCGCCGCACTGCGAAGCCGTCGGCAAGAAGCCGGTCGACGTGAAGATCTACGGATCCCAGTCGGACGCGCTTGTCGCCCTCACCAGCGGTCGGGTCGAGACCGTGCTCGCCGGTAGTACCGCCGGCTACCTGGCCAAGGAATCGCACGGCAAGTACGAGGTCAACGGCCCGCTCTTCCCCAACCTGAAGGGCAAGTTCGACCTGAGCGGCCTCGCACTGCCCAAGGACTCCCCGCTCACCGAAGCAATGCTCGCCGCGGTGAAGCATCTCTACACCGACGGCACACTGGAGAAGATCTTCACCTCGTACGGCCTCGACGCAGACGACCTCGTCGAACCCGCCGTCAACGCGGCCTGAGCACGGGACAGGGCGGCGAGCCGCGGTGGCCGCCCCGTCCGTCGTTGAGGCGTCTCACGTCGTGCATCCCGGTCGACAGCGGGTCTGCCGGTACGGCATCGGGCGCTCTGCCGCTGAGAACAGCGAAACCTGGGCTCAGAATCAGCGTGCATACTGGATCTTCAGAGAGATATCTAATCGGGGGAGCCGTATGGAGCAGGATTCCACGACCGTTGTCACCGTCAACACGGCCGTCGAGCTGATCGCGCGACTGTACGCTGGCGCTCACGCCACCAAGGGCGACTTCGAGCAGGTTCCGGCCGATGCACGGGCCTACGTGACCGTCGGCGACGCAGCGATGCAGCAGCACCTGCAGCGCTACTTCGGTGCCGACTTCGCCGTCGGTATGAGCTTGGCGATGCTCGCCATCAATCGGGGATGGAACAGCGCGCAAGCGCTGACCGACGGGGTCGGCGGGTTGGCTCCGGAAGACCTGGTGACCGAGCTGCTGGCCTCGACGACCCTCGAGCCCGCGGATCAGAAGGCGACGCACGAACTCGTCGCCTCTGCACTGCGCGACCCCGCTCAGCGGGACACCACCGCGCGCAAGGTCGCGCGCCGCAACTCCTATATGCGCAAGGACGTCGAGTACCTCCTGGCCGACCCGAGCCGGGCGAGGGCGGAACTCGAGGCCGTCCTGACGTTCGGTGCCGCGGCGTTCGGTGAGGAGGCAGCCGTCGGCGGCCGACTGCGCGACCGCATCGACGCAATCAACGGCTTGCTCGCGAGCGCCGGTCGTAGGCGGGCGCTGCTCGAGCTCACCGGCGGGTGGACACTCAAGGACGAGACGCAGCGCGTCGTCCTCGTCCCGACCGAAGCGCTGGCGTCCCTCGTCATCACACGGCTCCTCCCCGATGGCCGGATGCTGGTGGTGTTCGGGCCGCTTCGCAACCGGCACGAGCAGCGCGGGACGGCAGACCTCGCTGCCATCGCCCACGCATTGGGAAGCGAGCAGAGGCTGGCGATCCTGCACCACATCGCCAGGGAACCGGCGACGGGGCAGACGCTGGCCAAGACCCTCGGCCTGACCGGCGCCACCATCCACTACCACACATCGCTGCTGCGCTCTCTGGGCCTGGTGACGAGCATGCGCGACGTCCACAGCGTGGTCCATTCGGTCGACGCGGACCAGTTGCTGTTCGCGTTGTCCTCAATCGCGCAGACGGTCCTGGGCGATTCGACGATTCGGCTGGAGAGCGGGTACAAGCAGGACTGACGCTGGTCAGCAGCTCGGCGGACCTGCTTCACGCCGCCCGAGACGCGGAACCCATGGGCGCCGTGCTCTCCCACTTCATACGCATCCGCCGGCACCCGACGTGGCGCAACCGGATCCGGAAGAGAGCAACTTCAGCGTGTTTCACCCTGAAGTTGCTGGTCGCGGGGCTGGTGTGAGTGCGGTTTATTCACGGTGCCAGGGGAGAACGGCTCCGTGCTCCCCTCTTGTTGTCCCTTGTGGGTCGTCGTCCGGCTGAAGTCTGCGGACTCCGGTGGGAGGACGTCGACTTGGAGCTCGCCACGATCTCGATAGCCAACACGCGGACGATGATGGGAAATCGGTACGTGGTGGAGAAGGACACCAAGTCCTTTGCAGGGTAACGGGATCTTCCCTTGCCGGTACCGGTGTTGGCTGCCCTCAAGTCGTCGTCGACGCGTCCCGTTCCGTGCTGCCGTTATCGCACGGTCGGAAGTCGAAGAACTCCGGCAGCGTGCAGAACCCGCGATCAGCCATGGCTCGCGCGACTAACGACACGTACTCGTCGGCAGCCAACCACCCAGCGCCCACACCGGCGGCGAGGACATCAATGCTCATGGCAGCGTCACCTTCGGACAATGGCAGACCTGGACGCCGACTCCGACTTCGCCAGAGATGTCCGGGCCGGCTTTGCCGTCCTACACCATCGACGGCGCAGTCAGCGGAAGGCACGAGGCGAGTGCAGAATCTGGTTGCAGTGTGCGGCCTGGCGTCGGCGGCCGGCGCTGTTCCAGCAGGAGTCGGCGCCGCCGCCCATGGCCGACTCGGGCCTTGGCAGGGGTGACGCGCGGCGGCTGACGGTGGGTGCCATCCGGCGGAGAACGCCGATCCCCTTCAGGGGGTACGCCCCGGATGCCCGGTGATGCTCCGGGCGTCGGGGAGGGTGCTGTGCGGCGTGGCGTCCCCGCCGCACAGCACCCGGACCCGGGTGGGCTGGTGTGCTGCTGTTCAGGGCGATGTCATTCGCGCCGCCACGTACCCGGGGCAGCACTCTTCTGGGTGTGCAGGCAGTAGGGGTGCACACATCCACCCTGAAGAAAATTTGTTGTGGCGAGAGTAGACATTGGCTCGTCGTGGGGTTACTGTCGTGTCGTACCCAGGAAGTCGAAGTGAGTACGGCAGACATGAACTGCCGTGCGAGCAGGTCAAGAAGGACACGACCCCCGAGAGGTCGTGAGCAGTACCCGCGGTATCCAGCAGTACAACCGAGTAATCGAAGGTAAGGAGCCGAACGCCATCAGGATCGCCCGGGCGAGGAAGCAGTCCGCCCGGGTACCGCAGGCCCCGGATTGGAAGGTGGTCCCCGGTCACGCATTCGCGATCCCCGCAGCCTCGCCCTCCCAGGCGGCCCCTGCGGACGAACAAGGCCGGCACGGTGTGCCGGTAGATGGTGTTGAAAGCTCGGGGCCCGGGTGCCGGTAAGGCATCCGGGCCCCCCGACGCGTCCGCGAAAGAAGAGGTCTATGCCCCCTGCCGGTCCCCGTCCTGTCGACAATCTCGACGATGACGATTACCCCGCCTACACCATGGGCCGGGCCGCCGAGATGCTCGGCACCACCCCCGCCTTCCTCCGCGCCCTCGGCGAGCACCGCCTGATCACACCGCTGCGCTCCGAAGGCGGCCACCGCCGCTACTCCCGCTACCAGTTGCGCATCGCGGCCCGCGCCCGCGAACTCGTCGACGCAGGCACGCCCATAGAGGCCGCCTGCCGCATCGTCGTTCTCGAAGACCAACTCGAAGAAGCCCAGCGCATCAACGAGCAACTGCGTACCGAGGGCGGGGCGCAGCCGAAGACCTCAGCCTGACTTGAGTACGCCGAGCGCCGGCCGAATCCTGATCGTCGCGACCGAGGCCGTCACCTGGTCGCGGCGGTGCAGTCGACGTTCATCCCGCGACGGATCGCTGTTGACGCTCAGCGTGGCAGCTTCTACCCGGAGGGATTGGTGGAAGGACCGCGGTCGTGGGTGGTGGGCGCAGTAGGTATCCCCGGGCTGCTGACGGCTGCGGGGATGGCGGCGACGCTGGAGGCCGTCGACGTGTCAGGACCCGGCCTCGCTGAGCTGACCCCTCATCGCCGCCGACCGGTCGTACTAGCGGCTCGTGCCGAGGTCCCCCTGCTCGTTCAACAGCTCAAGGAGTGCTGCATCCGCCCTCTTCTGATCTTCCTTGGTCAGTTCGACCGGTGTGTTGTTGTAGACGGTGTAGCGGTCCGGATCGGTGATGTTGGCGGCCCGCAGGGTGAACGTCAGCAGGCGGCGCCACCCCTTGCGGTGGCCGACGGTGAAGAGCAATGCGCAGACCGACACCACACCGGCGCCTGTGAGTGATGAGGACGCGGCCAGATCGGTCGCGGCCATCAGCAGGGCCACAGATTCAGTCTGCCAGCCCCGGCGTGGGCTCGCTAACAGGGCTCAGGGCCTCCGCCGCCAGCGCGCAGCAGCCGGCAAGGAGGATCGTCTGCGTATCGCAGGTGGCCGCTGAAGTCCTCGGCCACCGTCACGAGCCGCCACCGGCAAGCAGCACGAGATACCAGGCGACCGCAGCAGCGCATGTCACCGCGGGGAGGAATTTGGCCAGCCCGTCGCCCTTGCGTACGTGCGTGGTCACGGCACCGGCGAGCAGCATCAGCAGTCCGATACCGGCCAGGCCGCCGCACAGCGGTACGACCGGGCCGAGGGCCACGCCGAGGGCGCCCGCCAGCTCCAGGCCGCCGATGAGCCGGTAGGCAGCGGTGGTGAAGCCGGCGTGGGCGGCCAGCTCGGGCATCGGACCCAGGGCCAGAATCTTGGCCGTGCCCAGCAGGGCGAAGTTCAACGCGATGAGACAGGTCAGCGAGGCGGAGAGGATCACGAGACGCCTTCGGGGGTGTGCGGGCGGCGGGCCTGGCGACGTTCAGCGCCCAGGCCGGCGAAGTAGGCGATCAGGACGGGGTTGTCGACCGCGGAGGGGTTGAGGACCTGCTCGGCGCGGGCGCCCTGGAGGAGGCGCTTGACCGGGACCTCGAGCTTCTTGCCGGTCTTCGTGTGCGGGATGGCCGGCACGGCGAGGATCTCGTCGGGGACATGGCGGGGTGAGGCGCCGGTGCGGATCGCGTCGCGGATCTTTTCGCACAGGGACTCGTCCAGACCGACCCCGTCGGCGAGGACCACGAAGAGCGGCATCCAGTAAGCGCCGTCGGGTTCCTCCGCACCGATGACGAGGGCCTCGGCGATCTCAGGGAGGCGTTCGACGATGTCGTGGATGTCGGCGCTGCCCAGGCGTACGCCGTTGCGGTTGAGGGTGGCGTCGGAGCGGCCGTGGACGATTACCGAGCCGTGGGAGGTGAGGGTGATCCAGTCGCCGTGCCGCCATATGCCCGGGTAGGCGCTGAAGTAGGCGTCGCGGTAGCGGCTGCCGTCGGGGTCGTTCCAGAAGTACAGCGGCATCGACGGCATGGGCCGGGTGACGACCAGTTCGCCGACCTGGTCGGTGACCGGCCGTCCCGCGTCGTCGTACGCCGCGAGCGCCACGCCGAGGTTGGGGGCCGACAGTTCACCCGCCCAGATGGGGGTGGTGGGGGCGCTGCCGGCGAAGCCGGAGACGACGTCCGTGCCGCCGCTGGTGGAGGCCAGCTGGATGTCGGCGCCGACGTGGTCGCGGACCCAGGGGTAGGCGGAGGCGGGCAGGGCGGAGCCGGTGCAGCCGATGGCGCGGATCGCCGACAGGTCGTGCGCGGTGGGTTCGATGCCTAGCTTGGCCATGGCCAGCAGGTACTGGGGGCTGGTGCCGAAGACGGTGACCTTGTGACGGGCCGCCAGTTCCCACAGGATGACCGGGCGCGCCACCGGTGCGGGGCTGCCGTCGTAGGTGCAGGTGGCGGCACCGGTCAGCAGGGTGGAGGCGACCAGGTTCCACATCATCCAGTGGGTGGTGGTGTACCACAGCAGGCGGTCACCGACGCCCAGGTCGCAGTGCAGGCCGAGGGTCTTGAGGTGTTCCAGCAGGACGCCTCCGTGACCGTGGACGATGCCCTTGGGCAGGCCGGTGGTGCCGGAGGAGAAGACGATCCACAGCGGGTGGTCGAACGGAACCGGGGCGATGGCGAGGTACTCGGTGCGGCCGGCCGCGTCCTCCCAGGGAACCGTCAGCCTCGCGGCCCGGGTCGCGGGCCACGCGAGGCCCAGGTGATCCACGAGGACCGTGGCCTTGAGCGTGGGCAGGGCGGCGGCCAGGTCGAGGGAGGCTGCGCGGCGGTCGTGGCGGGTGCCGTTGAAGAGGTAGCCGTCCGCGGTGATGAGCACCGTGGGTGCGAGTTGGGCGAAGCGGTCGGCTGCGGCCTTGGGGGCGTAGTCCTGGCCGCACACCGACCACACGGCGCCCAGGCTTGCGGTGGCGAGGAAGGCGATGACGGCGTGCGGGGTGTTGGGCAGGTAGCCGACCACCCGGTCGCCCTGTCCGACGCCGAGGTCGCGCAGGGTGGCTGCGACGGAGGAGACCTGGGCGCGGAGCTGCCGGCCCGTGATCTCGTAGGCGGCTCCGGTCTCGTCCAGTGCGGTGATCGCGGGGGCGTCCGGGTGCAGGTTGCGCAGTGCATGGTGGGCGTAGTTGAGGGTGGCGCCGGGGAACCAGTTGGCGCCGGGCATGGTCTCCTCGGCGAGCACCCGCTCGTACGGAGTGGTGGCGTCGATGTCGAAGTACTCCCACACCGCGGCCCAGAATCCTTCCAGGTCGGTGACGGACCAGTGGTGCAGGGCCTGGTACTCGGTGGGGGCCTGGATGCCTTCGGCGCCTGCGTGCCGGGCGGCCCAGCGGGCGAAGTCCGCGATGCGGCTGCCGGCGGCCGTCTTCGGGTCGGGCGGCAGGAAGGGCTCCGGACAAGGCGTGGAGTGCGGGGTGGTCATGGTGTGGTGTTCCTCGTCAGGGTGCGGGCCGGGCTTCGGCGGTGCGGCGGGCCGTGTGCAGCAGGGGAGCCCAGGCGGCGGCGTCGGTGAAGTCGCTGGTGCCGGTGGGGACGGTGTCCAGTACGACGCGGTCGGGGCGCAGCAGGACGGCGTCCGCCCGGCCGCGCGCGAGCCAGGAGGCCAGGGTGCCGTCGTCGTCCAGGTCGTCGACATGGATCACGGATGCGCCCAGGGCCGTGGCCATGCCCGTCATCCGTGCCGTGGGCGGCACGGCGGTCAGTACGGCGAATGAGTTGCCGAGGATGTCGTCGAGGCGCTCGCGCCTACCGTGGTACAGCACCCGGGGTTGTGGGCAGAAGGTGCCGGCCAGTGATCGGCCGGTCAGCCGGGGGCGGCGTCGTACCAGCGGATTTGCGGTCAGTGCGGGACTGAGGTCACGGCTCACCGCCGCTGTCACGCCGGGGATGCGGCAGGCCGCGCCCACCACGGCCCGGCGGATGGCCGCACCGCGGTCCTGGCCGCCGGTCATGGCCCAGCCGACCGCGACCGCGACACGGATCACGTGACGGGCGTGCGGCTTGCGCTCCTGCTGGTAGGTGTCCAGCAGTCGGTCGTCCGCACCCTGCTGAAGGGCGCGGGCGAGTTTCCAGGTGAGGTTTCGGGCGTCGCGCAGGCCCGCGCAGAGGCCCTGCCCGATGAAGGGCGGGGTGAGGTGGGCGGCGTCGCCCAGCAGGAATACGCGCCCCTGGCGCCAGCGGTCGGCGAGGCGGGCCCGGAAGGTGTACCGCGCCTGCCGGATCACCTCGAAGTCGTCGCCCCCGTGGCCAGCGGGCGGCATGTCGACCCAGGGGGCGACCAGCTCGTGCAACTGCTTCAGCCCTTCCGGGCCGTCCAGGGACTCGCCGTCGGCCAGCCGGAACTCCCATCGGTAGCGGTCCTCGCCGACTCGCATGAAGGTGGCCGGCCGGGTGGGGCAGCAGATCTGCTCGGCTCCTTCCCAGGTGCGTACCGGGAGGCTGGTGCGTACGTCGATGACCCGCCAGCTCTCCTCGAAGTGCAGGTCCTCCCAGTCGGCGCCGATGGCTTCGCGGGTGACGCTGCCCGCGCCGTCGCAGCCCAGGACCGCATCGGCCCACAGGTGCTCCTCCTCGTCGCTTCCGTCGCGGCGGAAGGTCACCCGCACCGGAGCCGTACCGTCGGTGGGCGGGGTGACGGACACGACCTCCACCCCGCCCCACAGCTCACACTCCGGGCGGCGCGCCAGAGCTTCGCGCAGCAGACGCTCCAGCTCCGGCTGGTCGAACATGCTGGTCTGCGGGAAGCCGTGGTGGCCCTGCAGGGACCGCGGGAACTCGGCGATCACGCGGCGCCGGGCGTCCAGCAGCCGCAGGCCCGGCGCCGGGCGCGAGACGGCGGCGAACTCCTCGTGGACACCGACACTCTGCAGGATCCGCCGGACCTCGTCGTCCACGACGACGGCGCGCGGCAGGGGGTAGATGTCCCGGTGGCGTTCGAGGAGCAGACTGGGCATTCCTTGCCGGGCGAGCAGGAGCGCGGCCGTGACTCCGACGGGTCCCGCACCGATGATGACCACCGGCCTCCGGGCCTCGGCGCTCACCTCGCGTCCGCCACGGTGGTCCGCTGCTCGCCCAGGTCGATCCGCCCCTCTGGCGTGGCGATGGTGGCGGTGACGAGGTCACCGTCGCGCAGGTAGAGGGGGTTCTTGGCCTGGCCGTTGAAGAACGCCTTCCACTTCAGCGCGGGCGGCAGCAGGACGGCGATCTTCTCGACCGGCTTCGGCGGGGCCTTCAGGGCGGTGCCGCCGGGCGTACCGGTCAGCAGCAGGTCACCCGGGTCGAGGGTCTGGAAGCGGGCGAGCAGGGTGAGCGCCTGCGCGGGCCGCACGATCATGTCGGCGAGCGTGCGGTCCTGGCGCGGTACGCCGTTGACGTTCAGCCGCAGCCGCAGGTCCAGCAGATGGGCGAAGTCCTCGGGCTCCAGCAGAGCCAGGTACGGGCCCGTCGGCGTGAAGGTCGGATAGGACTTGCTCTCGTAGAACTGCGTCTTGGTCAGCTGGACGTCGCGGGCGCTGACGTCGTTGGTCAGGACCAGGCCGGCTACGTAGCGTGGCAGGTCCTGCTCCTCGACGACGGTGCCCACCGGCAGGGGTGCGCCCATGACGAGGCCGAGTTCCACCTCGTAGTCGAGGAACTTCACGTGCGACGGGCGGACGATCCTGTCATGGGGGCCGCTGACCGAGCCGGACGCCTTGCGGAAGAAGGTGGGCGGGATATCGCCGGTGAAACCCGAATCCTTGGCGTGGCTGCGGTAGTTGACCATCTGGGCGACCACCCGGCAGGGGGTGGTGACCGGCGGCAGCGCGACCAGGTCGGCGACGGGCGTGCCGCTGTCGGTGGAGGCGGCGGCTTCGCGGACCGCGTCCCGGTCGGCGAGCAGTTCCGCGGTGGTGACGGCCTTGGTGTCGATGCGGACGGCCCGCTCGTCGCGGACGACCCACCAGCCGTCGGTGGTGCGCAGAACGTTGGTGCTCATGAGCTCATCGCTTTCATCAGGCCCAGCAGGCGTGCGGGGTCGAGTTCGTTGTCGCCGCGCAGGGCCGTCATGACCTCGCGCAGCTTGGCGGGGGAGGGGCTGGCGCCCAGGAAGTCGCGGGTGACCGGCGGGCCCCACTGGGCCAGGCCGCTCGCCGACATCGGCGCCCACCCGGGCTCGAGGTCGCAGGAGAAGAGGTCGCCGTCGGCGAAGTGCTCCAGCATGAAGTGGTCGGGGTCGCGCCAGTAGTCGAAGAGCTGGCTGCCCTGGATGTGCCGGCCGATTCCCCAGCTGCGCTTGTATCCGCGCTCGGCGAGGTACTCGCCGCCGGCGGCGATCGAGTCGAGGTCGGTGACCTGGTAGGCGGAGTGGACATAGCCGGTGCCCGGCCCGAGGTGCAGGGCGAGCGTGTGGTGATCGACCGCCAAGCTGCCCTGGTCACAACGGATGAACGCCATGGTCGGTCCGCGATGGCGCTGCCCGTCCAGAAACAGGAAATCGGACACGATCATCCCCAGGGTGTCCAGGTACCAGTCCAAGGTGCGGGCGAACACTCTTGTCTCCAGCACCACATGACCGAGGCGCTGAATGCGCGACGGCTCGCGCGGGGGTCGCTGGGTGGTGTTCGTACGGCGGTGCTCGGCGCCGGTGTTGAGGATCAGCGGCTGCTGCTCGGGCAGCGCGGGCAGCTGCTCGCCGCAGTGCACGACCCGGACCGGGAAGCCGGAAGGGTCGAGCAGGGCGACCGCCTGTCCGCCACCGGGTACGTCGATGTCACGGACGTCACTGCCGGTCGTCCGGGCCAGCCGGTCGAGGTCGGCCCGTTCGGCCGCGCGGAACGCTGGCCCGACGAAGCGGGACGCATGCCCACGCCGGATGACCATGCAGGGTGGGCCCGCGAAAGTGCCGCGCAGCCACAGCGCCTCCTCGGTGCGGGCGGCGATCGCGAACCCGAAGTCGCGGGCAAACACCTCGGCCCGGTCCAGGTCCGGCTTCTCGAACTCCAGCCAGGCCAGGTCGGCCACCTTGATGACGAGGTTTCTCGCTCGTCCGGGGTGTTCACCGCGCAGGGCGCCCAGCTCGCTGTGGAGATCTTGGTGGGGCGTCTGCAGATCGGCCCTGTCAACGGAGATGTGGGACATGGTGCCCTCCAAGCAACACTGCCGTAATGAGGAAATCATCAACTTTGCCGTTGCTCATCGTCAATAGAGCAGACCCAAAGAATTGAGAGAATCATCAGTCATGGGGGTGTCATCGGCACGGTTGTTACACTCGGTCGTATGCCGACGTCAGCCCCGCCCCGCAACCGCTTCGAACGGCGCCGCGCCGAGACCCGTCAGGCACTCATCCGTGCGGCGCGGCAGATCCTCGCGGAGACCGGGGACACCAGCGCCAGCATCCAGGCCATCGCCGAGCGCGCCGACGTCGGTTTCGGCTCCTTCTACAACCACTTCGAGTCCAAGACGGAACTGTTCGACGCCGCCGTGACGGACGCCCTGGAGGAGTTCGGTCAGGTCATCGACGAGCATGTGGAAGGCATCGACGACCCCGCCGAGCTCGTCGCTGCGGGTTTCCGCCTCACCGCACGGATGGCGGACTCACACCCCGAACTCATGCGGATCCTGCGCGACCGCGGCCTGGCCCACATCCACTCCGACCGCGGCCTGTCGCCACGAGCGCTTCGTGACCTGGAACGCGGCATCGCCTCGGGACGCTTCACCGGCACCGATCCGACCACGGCCCTGTCCGCTCTGGGCGGGACCCTGCTGTCCCTGGTGGCGCTGAGGCTGGCCCGCCCCGACCTCGACGGCGACGAGGCCGCCTCCGACCTCGCGGCGATGGTCCTGCGCATGCTGGGCCTTCGTCCGGAGGACGCGCACGAGGTCACCCGGCGCCCGCTGCCGGGCCTCGGCTGAAGAGCCGGTGGGACCTGCGCCGCGGGCCAAGGCGCGGTGGGCCTCGTACGGCGGCACCGTCGCCCTGCAAGCCGGGCCACAGCGAGACACGATGCGGTGGACACCGGTTGCACGGGGCGGCCCCTGCCTGCGGACCCGATCGCCTCCGGTGGCATCCGCCCGGATCCACGGTGCTGTCGCCAGTCGGATCCGTCGCGATATCGGTCAAGGGCCCGCGGCGGTGGCCATGATCATCGACCTCTCAGTCGGAGCGCCCGCCCCGCTCGGCGGTATGCACGGCGGTGCGGTGGCCCTCCCGTGTGACTCTGGCGGCCTGGCGCCAGTGCCGCCAGAGGCATTGCCCAGGGGCGTGCTTGTCGGGGCGTGCCAGTCACCCCCGTGAGCTGCTCCACTGCTCCTCGAGGGCCGCGGCGACCTCGGCCGGCTTCTGGATCGGCGTCCAGTGGCTGCTGTCGAGCCTCAGGAAACGGGTGGCGCGCACGGAAGCGGCCATCTTCTCGCCGAACTCGACGGGGCAGACCGGGTCGAGCGCCCCCCAGAACACCAGGGACGGTCCGGCCAGGTTCGCCAGATCCGGTTCCCACTCCGCACCGACCGTCAAGGCGGAACGGTATAGCTTGAGAATGCTGTTGCGCATGGTCTCGTCCACGCGGCCGGCTGTCTGTTCGGCCAGCTCAGCCGGGATCTGGAGATTGTCGGTCAGGTCCCTGGCGAACGCGCCGGCGTCGTACTCCTTGGCCCAGCGGTCGCCCGCGACGGGGTCCTGCCACAGCTTGGCCAGCGGATGCCAGTCGTACTCGGCGCTGACCGGACCGTTGCTGCCGGCCCACGTGCGGATCAGGTCCGGCCGTACGGAAGCCACGCGCGCGGTGAGGAGGCAGCCCCAGTCGTGGCCGACCAGGTCGACGGGCTCGCCGAGTGCCTCCAACCGCTCGATGAGCCAGGAGACGTATTCCTCCTTGGTGCAGTGGAAGCCCTCGGGTCGCGGCGAACCGAAACCGGGCAGGTCCCAAGCCTCAACGTCGCTGCGGGTCAGGTGCTGGCGCACGCCGTCCCACACATGGTGGGTGTCGGGTACGCCGTGGATCAGAATGGCAGGCATGAATGAACTCCTACAGGGGGTGGATCTCCGGACAGAAGTGGAGCGACGACTCAGGGAGGAGGGGGAATGGGGACGCAGAGGGCGGCGTCGGGTCACCGAGGCGTAACGCTCAAGGAGCATGGGCCTGGGCCAGGCACCGCCCCCTCGGGACCGGCTGACCGCGCAGGTGGATGGTGAACTGGCCGCAGCGTATGAGTCCGGGGCATGAGAGTGGACGCTTGGACGCGCCGCCTCTACGCCTGCCCGAGGGGGCCCCAGTGGCCAGGCAGCGTTCCGGGAGTCGCCCTTACTCGCGCAACACGGCTCGAACCCGGCGCGATGCGATGTGTGGTGCCACTCCGGCGGCGACGAGGAACGCGGTCGCCGCAGCCTCACCCGCAGGGTCCGCCCAGGCAGAGGCGGCGTTCTCCTCAGCGAGGGCCAGCATCAGGGCTTCCAGCGCCTGGGCGAGGATGGGCGCGGGGACGTGGTGCGCGAACACGCCTTCGTTCTGGCCACGTCGTATGGCCGCCACGGCCTCTTCGCGAGCGGGTGCCAGGGTGGCCCACAGGTTGTCCATCCAGCGGGAGGCCATGCCGTCGAAGTCGCCGGCGGCGTCCGCGATACCGCGCTCGACTACCGGGGTGGCGCCGGCGGCCAGCAGACCTTCCTCGATCCGCTTGGGGAATGCCTGGTAGGTGGCCACCCACTGGGTGTTGCCGGCGCCCAGCAGCGCGAGCCGCACGTCCGCCAGCGAGCCCTCGGGCAGCCCGGCGGCGAGTAGGTCGTCGAAGCGCTGGGCGTTGTCGGGCGCCTTGCCGTTGTAGCTGGCGGCGACGACGGTGAGCAGGCCCTCGGTGGGCAGGTTGTCGCCCAGCTCGTCCAGGCTGACGAGGGTGGTGCCGAAGCCGGAGCGCTCGCCGCGGTCGGCGATGGTGCGGGCCAGGTCCTCGCACGAGCCGAGGCTGGAGCCGTAGGCGACGGTCAGGTTCACACCGACACCGCTGACCGCTGCCTGCGCCTGCGTGTCGCCGGTCTGCAGGTCCGCGGCGCCAAAGACGGTCCGCTCGTGCTCCTGACGGCGACGGACGATCAGCTCGAAGTTGCCGGGCTTGCGCGTCAACGCCTCCCGCACGTCCATCTTGTAGTCGCTGGTGTCCGAGAGCTTGAACTTCTGCAGCACCAGCGCCAGGGCCAGCCGGGCCTCGGTGAGCGCGAACTGCCGGCCGATGCAGGCACGCACACCGTTGCCGAACGGCTTGTAGGCGTGCGGGTGCTGCTGGGCCCGGTTCTCCGGCAGCCACCGGTCGATGTCGAACTCGTCGGGACGCTCCCACGCCTTGGGGTGGGTGTGCAGGGGACCCTCGAGGATGTTGACCCGCGTGCCCTTCTTGAGAAGGTGGCGGCCACCGATGACGGTGTCCTCCAGCGGGGCCTTGCCGAACGCCGGGATGGGAGCCCACAGGCGCAGGGTCTCGTCCAGGAGTCGGGCTGGCCGGACGGCGGGACGGCGGCTGGAGCGGGACCTGGCGATCGGTGGTGACCGGCCCGGAGATCGCCTCAGCCCGGGGAGTGAGGGCTCGAAGTCACGGATGCATCCAGTTCGCCGCAGTGGCGGGTTTGCGATCGCCGGAAGGCGGGACGACCATTTCTATTAGGGCCGTACCGACCAGGGCGCACCCTGATGCCGACGTCGAGGATGTATCGCCCTCTGCCGGCTGTGCCGCTCACAGCCGAGCGAGCGCCACCGCAAAGGCTGCGGCGCAGCGAACAGGACCGAACGGCCTGTCGGCGGCGACGGGTGGGACATCCAGCCCCGCCGCCAGACGGGGGGCTTGAGAAGCACCCCCAGCTTCGTGACCCGGGTCGATGGTCGCCGTGGGGCGGTAGGCAGAACGGAAGGAGCCTGCCCATGCGGATCGTCGTGGACCTGAATCGCTGCCAGGGATACGCGCAATGCGTGTACCTGGCGCATGAGGTCTTCAGGTTGAACGGTCAGGAGGCGCTCACCTATGAGCCGAACCCCGATGACGAGCGGCGCCTGCAGGTCGAGCGAGCCGCTGCGGCGTGTCCGGTGCAGGCGATCGTCATCGACCGCGTGGACGGCGCGGAGCGGGGCGAGACGTCATGACCTTGAGGGCAACGGTCGCGGAGCTGGTGCGCGAGTTCCGGGCGAGCGGCCGGATCGTCATCGTGGGTGCCTCCCTGGCCGGGCTGCGGGCCGCGGAGACCCTGCGTGAGGAGGGCT
Source organism: Streptomyces sp. NPDC002520 (assembly GCF_053595235.1). Classification (NCBI taxonomy): domain Bacteria; kingdom Bacillati; phylum Actinomycetota; class Actinomycetes; order Kitasatosporales; family Streptomycetaceae; genus Streptomyces; species Streptomyces sp. NPDC002520. The sequence goes on from NZ_JBSFXG010000010.1 coordinate 240,659, forward strand.
TCACCGGTTCTCTGACCATCATCGGGGACGAGCCGTACGAGCCCTACGACCGTCCGCCGCTGTCCAAGCAGGTGCTCAAGGGCTGGGTGCCGGCCGACCACACGAAGCTGCCCCGCATGCGAGAAGTGGATGCGGACTGGCGGCTCGGGGTGGCCGCCGTCGGACTGGACCGCGTGACCAAGCAGGTGTCCCTGGCCGACGGGGAGCAGGTTCCGTACGACCGGTTGCTGATCGCCACGGGCACCCGCGCGCGGCAGTGGCCGAACCCGGCCGAGGCCGCCCTGCACGGTGTCCACACGATTCGTTCGCGTGACGATGCGGAGCAATTGCAAAAGGCGCTGGCCGAGCCGCCGTCGCGGGTCCTGGTCATCGGCGCCGGGTTCATCGGCTCGGAAGTGGCCTCCGTCTGCCGGGAGCTCGACATCCCGGTGACCGTCGTCGAGCGGGGTTCGGCGCCGCTGGTCGGCGCGCTCGGCGGGGTGATCGGCGAGATCGCCGCGCAGATGCAGCGCGAGCACGGCGTGGACCTGCGCTGCGGGCTGGGCGTGTCGTCGCTGGAGGGCGACTCCGGCGGTCACGTGCGGCGTGCGCATCTGTCCGACGGATCCACCGTCGACGCCGACGTGGTGGTGGCCTCGCTCGGGTCGATCCGCAACGTGGAGTGGCTGGACGGCTCGGGGCTGGCGGCCGGCTTCTGGGGCGTCGGGTGCGATGCCGGTGGTCGTGCCTTCGACATCAACGGCGTGGTCACCGACAGCGTCTACGTGGCAGGTGACGTGGCGCGTGCGCCGCATGTGCTGTACGAGTACCAGTTCCTGGCGATGGAGCACTGGGACAACGCCGTTCTCGGCGCCGAGGTCGCGGCGCACAACATGGTGAACCTCGAGCCCCACTATCGTCCGCATCTGCTGCTGCCCGGCTTCTGGTCCGGTCAGTTCGGTGTGAACATCAAGTCCGTCGGTGTGCCGCCCTTCGGCGAGGAGATCGTCTTCACTCAAGGGTCCGTGTCGGACCGGCATTTCGCCGCCGCCTACGGCCGCCGGGGCCGCATCGTCGCGGCCGTCACCTTCGATCACGGCAAGTGGCTGGAGTACTACGGGAAGCTGATCGAGCGATCCGGTCCGTTCCCGCCTCCGCCACCGGGCTGGGACCAGCCGGACGACATGAAGCCGGTGCCGGCCGAGTTCCCGGACCCAAGGGTCCCGACGGCGATCCCCGACGTCGTCCTGACCGGACACGCCCCGAGCGAGCGGACGGCCGAGTTCCGGCCGCGCCGCCACTGACGCGCTCGTCGGGGCAAGGCGGACAGCATCGACTAGAGAAGAGGGAGTGGAGCCTCGTGGTCGAGGAAACCCCCTGGCAGCAGGCCCTCCGCTACGCCAACCGCGCCAACCCGTACCCGTTCTACGAGGAACTGCGCAAGACACCGGTGGCGCGGCAGCCGGACGGTACCTATGTCGTCAGTACCTACCGGGAGATCGTCGCGCTGCTGCACGACCCCCGGGTCAGCTCGGACCCACGCAAGTGCCCCGGCCCGGTCGCGGCCCCGTCCGATCGATCGGCGGAGGCGGAGGCCGAGCCGATCACGGAGGCGGTCATCTCTTTGGAGCCGAACATCATCACCCAGGATCCACCCGAGCACGATCGAGACCGCCGGATGATGATGCCGCATTTCGTCGGCCCTCCCCATTCCCCTCACCTGATCTCCGACCTTGAACCCGACATCCGCCGCATCGTGACCAGGCTCCTGGACGACATGCGGGGCAAGACCCGGATCGACGCCGTCGACGACTTCGCCTACCCACTGCCGGTGACCGTGATCTGCAAGGTCCTGGGCGTGCCGCTGGAGGACGAGCCACGCTTCCACCAGTGGATCGAAACGGCCCTGGACGCTTTGGACTTCGGCCCCGAGGCCGCCTCCGAAGAGATGCAGAGCCGACTGGCCGGGGGCCGCCAGGCCGTGCAGGAGTTCGGGCAGTTCGCAGCCGAGCTGCTCCACCGGTACGCCCGGCAGCCCGGCCCGGGCATGCTCTCCGCGCTGGTGAACGAGGACGGCTCGGAGGGGCGGATGTCCAAGGGTGTGCTCGCGAGCAACGCCCTGCTCCTGATCTTCGCGGGGCACGAAACCACGGTCAACCTCATCGCCCACAGCGTGCTCACCCTGCTGCGCCATCCCGAGGCGCTGGAAAAGCTGCGCCGCCGACCAGAGTTGATCGTGCCCGCGGTGGAGGAGCTGTTGCGCTTCGAGTCGTCGGTCCAGTTCTGGCACACCCGCTCGGCCGTGGAGGACATCGACATCGCGGACACCACCATCCCGATGGGGGCGCCCATCTTCCTGGCGTACGGCTCGGCGAACCGCGACCCGGAACGGTTCACCGACCCCGACGAACTCGACCTCGAACGCCGCGACAACCAGCACCTCGGATTCAGCCAGGGCGTCCACTTCTGCTTCGGCGCCCCGCTCGCGCGGCTCGAGGTCCAGATTGCGGTCGGCGAGTTCGTCCGCCGGGTGCAGAATCCCCGGCTGGTCAAGGACCCGCCGTCGTATCGGCACAACCAGATCTTCCGCGGCCCGCGACACGTCCTCGTCGACATCGACGGCATCCGCGACTGACCAGCGTTTGCGTAAAGGATCGCCATGCGGGCCTTTCAACTCGTCGGTTGGCGGCAACCGCCCGAGCTGCGCGAGGTGCCAGTACCCGAGCCCGGCCCGGGGCAGGTCCTGGTGAAGGTCGCCGGTGCCGGTGCCTGTCACTCCGATCTGCACATCATGCAGGCACCCGAACCGCTCCACGGCTTTACGGCCCCGCCCTTCACGCTCGGCCATGAGAACGCGGGATGGGTGGAACGGCTGGGACCGGGCGTCACCGGTTTCGAGCCGGGAGACGCTGTAATCGTCTACGGCTCCTGGGGCTGCGGCATCTGCACCAACTGCCGCCAGGGCCAGGAGAACTACTGCCAGAACCTCGGTGGTCAGGGCCCGGGCCTCGGCGGTGGTCACGACGGCGGCATGGCCGAGTACCTGCTGGTCCCGGCGGCGCGCTACCTGATTCCGCTCGGCGCCCTCGACCCGCGCCAGGCCGCCCCCCTCAGTGATGCCGGGCTGACCAGCTATCACGCCGTGAAGCGGTCGCTGCACCTGCTGGGACCGGGCTCGACCGCGGTCGTGATCGGGGCCGGCGGTCTGGGCCAGATGACCATCCAGATTCTGCGCGCGCTCAGCGCTGCGACCACCGTCGTCGCCGTGGACACCGACGCCGGCAAGCTGGAGACCGCCAAGCGCATGGGTGCCGACGAGGCTCTGCTCTCGGGTGACGAGGCGGTGACCTGCATCATGGACATGACGGGGAAACAGGGCGCCCAGCTCGTGCTGGACATGGTCGGCATCGACCCGACGCTGCGGATGGCCGCTCAGGTGGCCAGGATCCTCGGCCACCTGACCATCGTCGGACTCGGCGGCGGAGCCCTGCCCGTCAACTTCTCCAGCCCGCCGCACGAGTGCTCGGTCGCCTCCCCCTACTGGGGCTCCCTCACCGAACTGATGGATGTGATCACGCTCGCCCAGCAGGAGAGGATCAATGTGCTGGTCGAGCACTTCCCCCTGCAACGCGCCGACGAGGCTTACCAGCTCCTGCACGACGGCAGGATCCAAGGACGCGCCGTCATCAGTCCCCACGCGTGAATGCGGTCGTCAACGCGAACGGACACCGCGACTGTGTCTGGCCGCCGGCATCCGGGAGGTCCGGCGAAAACGCCCCCGGCTCCCGCAGGACGGAGGAGCTTGCTCGGACTACCTCATGCGCCACGGACCCTCGCCCTTCCCACCGAGCGGCATGAGGCTGATCGGGTGACGATGGACATGTAGTGACGTGACCACGCTGCTCACAGAAGGAGGTAGGTGCCATGACATCTCCTTCCGATTCCCCCGGTTCCGTTCCGCCACGTGGCACCGAACCACGAGAGGGCCCTGCGGCCGAAGGTATGGCCGCCCTGGCGAACATGGGCTGGCAGTTCCTGCTCACCATGGGCCTCGCCACCATCGCCCTGGGCGTCATCGCCCTGGTATGGCCGGGCGAGACGCTCCGCGTCGTCGGCGTGCTCTTCGGCGTCTACCTGCTGGCCACTGGTGTCTTCCAGCTCGCCGCCGCCTTCGGCACCCACGTCCCCCGGCATCTTCGGGTACTGCACTTCGTCACCGGCGCGGCCTCCATTCTGCTGGGACTGATCTGCTTCCGGGGACCCCTGGAGTCACTTTTTCTGCTGGCCCTGTGGATCGGCTTCAGCTGGCTGCTTCGGGGCACCTTGGAGACGGTCGCGGCGGCCTCCGATGAGACCATGCCGGCCCGTGGCTGGCACGTGGCCTTCGGCATCATCGGCACCATGGCCGGCATCGTGATGATCGTCATGCCGTTCGCCTCCATCGCGACCCTCACGCTGGTGGTGGGTGTGATGGCCATCGTCGTCGGCCTGACCGAGGTGGTCCGTGCCATCAGGACACGCGTCGAGATCGGCCATCTGGCCGCTGGCACCGCTCCTCAGCGGCGCCCCCTGTTCCACGCACGAGCGCACCCCCAGCACTGATCGGCGGAGCCGGATCGGCCCGACGCGGCGAGCGGCGACATCGCGCCACCTCCGCGGGTCGTCGGCCGGCGAACGGTCCTTCGCGCGCATCGTGCGGCGCGGCTGTGATGGCGACGCTGGCGTCGTGCTGCGTGCTCAACTGGGCGGGGCGATCTCGGACGTCGGCTCATTCATCAGGGCGGCAGGCGGCAGCCGAGGTACTCGGTCAGTCCGACGTCCGGGTCCCGCTCGAACACTGACCAGGTGAGGGCGATCAGCAGGCCGCTCTCACACCGGGTCTTCGCTGTCTGCCAGGTCTGTCCGTTCAAGCTGTGCCCTGCAAGCCCGACCGGCCCGTCGACGATCTTTCGCCTGACGAGGAAAGGCGCAGGCGTCGACCTGGGCGAACACCTCGCTGCGCGCGTGTGGCGGCCGGATTCCAGGGGCCGTCATCCGGGGGCGTCGGACCGTTCGGAGTTCTCGGGGCTGTCGTCTGCCCGTATCGGCAGTCCCAGTGACCGACCGCCGCGATGAGCCCAGAGGTCACCGAGGACGACCTGGATGATGCCGGTGACGGGAATCGCCAGCAGGGCACCTAGGATCCCGGCGACTTCGGCGGCGATCAGGGTGGCCAGCAGCACGGTGAGGGGGTTGAGTTTCACGGTCCGGGACAGGATGACCGGTTGCAGGAGGTGATTCTCGGCCTGCTGATAGACGATGAAGAAGACGATGGCTCCGATGCCGGCCGGCAGGGAGTGGACGAACGCCACCGCGGAGGCGACGACAGCTCCTATGGTGGCCCCCACCAGGGGAATGAGGTCGGTCACGGCGACGAAGACGGCCAGCAGGCCGGCGAACGGCACTCCGGAAACCAGCAGCACGACGTAGGTCAGAAGCCCGCAGATGACGCTGATCAGCAAGTTCCCCGTCAGATAGCCGTTCACGGTACGGGCGCACGCGGCTCCGACGCGGCGTATGCGGGCCGCGGGCGCCTCGTCCACGAAGGCCAGGGACCGGTCTATGGCCCTGGGGCCCTCCAACACCATCAGATAGGCCAGCACGAAGATGGTGAGAGCGCCTGCCGCGGTGCTCGCGGCACCACGGAGGAACTTCGCGACGGGCGTGCTCAGACCGGTGGCGAACGCGCGGATCTGCGCCTGATGGTGCTGGGCATACTGCAGAGCGTGCGTCCGCTCCAGCAGGTTGCCGACTGGCCCACGGCCGACCTGGGCGTCCTTGATCAACGCGGGCAGGCGACCGGCGAACCGGCTGCCCTCCTGGGCCAGGGGGATGACGAACAGGGCGACCACCGCGACGACGGCCGCGGCCGCGGCCAGGAAGACCAGCAAGGTGGCCACCGACCGTCGGCACCGTGGCACCCGTCGCTGTAGCGCTTCGACCGCTGGATGAAGGGAGACGGCCAGGAACAACGCGATGACCGCCCAGATCAGGACCTGGCGAGCCTGGACCACCAACTCGAGTGCGACGTAGGTGGCGAGCACCAGACCGATGGTGGCGAGGATGGTTCGCACCGGAACCGGACGCGGCGCCATGGGCGTCGGGTGCCCAGCCCCGGTCACGGGAAAACGAGGAGACCTCCTCGACCGGTGTACTTCCCTGCCCTGTCGCACCTGACGCGCACCGCAGTGTGGACGACAAGCGCACCGTAGTGAGCAGACACCGCTGGATCCCGGGTGCGGATCCCCAGGCCGAGCTGCAAGCTGATGCCGTAAGCCGTATCTGTCGAAGGAAGTGTCATGGTGGCGGTGGCCGCAGGCGCGATCGCCGGACCGTCGGCCCGGTGGGGGACGGAGCCGTCAGCTGCGGGCGTGATCGTGGCAGTCCTGTTGTCGCCAGTGAGCTGCGCCCGGCTGATGCATGCGACTTTCGGGTACGCGCCGTGAGCGAGAACGCGGCGCGGCCGACGACCGGCGCGCGGCGGCCCTGTCTGATCGTGAATCCGCGTTCGGGTGGAGGGAAGGCGAGCCGGTTCCGGATCGCGGAACGCCCGCACGCTCGGAGCCCAGGTGTTCCTGATCGATCATTCCCTGCCCCAGGATCTGGCGAGTGTCGTCCGACGTGCGGTGGACGACGGCGCGGATCTGCTGGGTGTGGCAGGCGGAGACGGTACCCAGGCGCTTGTCGCCGATGTGGCCGCGGAGAGCGGCCTGCCCTTCGTGGTCATTCCGGCGGGTACCCGCAACCACTTCGCCATGGATCTCGGCCTGGACCGTGAGGATCCTTCGGCCGCGCTGGAGGCCCTCACGGACGGCGTCGAGCTGCGCGTGGATCTGGGGTACGCAGGCGAGCGGGTCTTCGTCAACAACGTCTCGTTCGGTGCTTATGCCGCCCTGGTGCAGGACCCGGCTTATCGGGACGAATTCCTGGCCCGCCACGAGGGCCCGGAGCTGGTGGTCCGTACCGGGCTGCTTACCGTGGACGGGCCGGATGCCGTACTGGTGAGCAACAACCCATACCAAGTGGATGACCCGGCCGGGCCGGGCAGGCGGGCACACCTCGACTCCGGTCTCCTGGGAGTACTGGCCGTCAGGGCGGAGACGCCCGCCGAAACGGCCACGAGGCTGCGCAGCGGACAACCGCACGGCCTCACCCGTCTCGCCACGCCTGACGACGTCGTCGTCTACGCCGACGTCCCGGCCCTCCCCGCCGGGCTGGACGGCGAAGCCGTCAGCCTGCCGACCCCCGTGCGGTGCCGCATCAGTCCTAGGGCCCTGCGGGTATGGGTTCCCCGGCATCGTCCCGGCGCCCAGTCCGCCGGGCGACCGCCAGGGTGGGCCACCATCCGGCGGGTGGTCTGAGCCTCAGGGAGCCGCGCTCACCCGCCGTGCATGCTCCGCGGAACCCGCTGCTCGTCCGTTCACCTGGAGATCCGTGAGCTGGAGCCCACGCGGCTGATTTTTCGATCACCTGTGAAGGTCTTGACGTCCAAGCCCTTACGTCTGATGATTTCATCAGGAATGGGCAATTTGCTACGAAGTCAACGCCTTTGGCCGCGAGAGGGATACCCGCCGAAACGGAGCAGAATGATGTTGCCGGCGCCTCGCACTGCGCCCAGCATGACAAGCTGTGCTTGCCCACCCCCGAACCCAGGAGATCACCATGACCGCAGAGCCCGTATCTACGGAAGGTTCGGAGCCGGCTGCCCCCGAGACGTCCCCTCTGGAGCCGGACAGCGACGGCAACTATGACCTCAAGCGCAAGTTCCGCGAAGCCCTGGCGCGCAAGCGCGGTGCGCAGGCGGACGCCGCTGATATTGCCGCCAAGTCCGATGCGTCGAAGGTGCGTTCGGCGCACGGCCCGGCTGCGAGCCAGCGGTCGTTCAGGCGCAAGAGTGGCGGCTGAGTCGATGAGTCCCGCGATCTAACCGCTTCACCGGCACTCGCGCTATCCACTCGCGCGTCCCGTCCAGTGGCCCGCGACGTGCGCATGCCCGTGTGCGCGTCGCGGGCGGGCGTAGCCGGCGGACTCGCCTGAGGGAATGGCCCAGATGCGGTTGGCTCAGGTCGGTGGCGCCGCCGAACTGGAATTCCGGGATGAGAGCACTGCCTTGTCCGAGGGTACGAGGCCGGTGTTGCGCGCCTTGCGTGCCCCTTTACCGCTTTGAAGGCTCCCCTCCCTGAAGGACTCCGTTGGAAAATGAGCAAACGGGCGGCGTCGGCTTGCTGGGGTCGGCATGATCGTTCTGTTCGTCGGAGCGAGGGGTGGGCTGAGTGTC